>JAJFUB010000070.1 GCA_021372615.1 bacterium
TCGGCGGCCAAACCCGCCGTCGTGGGGGCTTCCCGCCCGCCTTGGCGTCGGGCGGGCTGGAAGCCCGCACTACCCCACAGCGCACCTGGGGCCGCGCAACCTCGCTGACAACCGGGGGGGGCCAGGCCTGAGCCAGCCTTGACGCCACCCCCCTGCTTCGACTAAAATCCCATCGTTAGCAGCGCGTTAACATCATGCGCGATTGAGTGTATTCGCGCGCTGTCATTCGTACATGTGTTCGCACCTTCCACTACAGCAATCCAATCAGGCAGCCACCACCCTTGAAAGCGGAAATCGTCTCAGTTGGCACCGAGCTTCTGCTGGGCGAGATCGTTGATACCAATGCCTCAACTCTGTCGCAGAAACTGGCGGAACTGGGGATTGACGTCCACTACCGGCACACGGTGGGGGACAATCACACTCGCCTGACGGAAGTCATAGCGACTGCCCTTGGCCGGGCGGATATTGTCATACTCACGGGTGGCCTCGGCCCCACCGAGGACGACCTCACCCGTGAGGCTATTGCGGCGGCCACCGGGCAGCCTCTGGTTCGTGTCCCCGAGTCCGAGCAGCGTCTCCGCGAGTTCTTCGCCGCGCGGAACCGCCCCCTCGCCGACAGCAACCTCAAGCAGGCTGACGCCCCCGTGGGCGCCGTCCACCTCGAGAACGTGTGCGGCACCGCGCCCGGCATCTTCATGCGCTGGCAGGGCCGGCTGATCTTCGCGGCGCCCGGTCCCCCGACCGAGATGCGCGAGATGGCTCAGCGCAGCATCCTGCCGATCCTGCGGCAGGAACTCGGCGGCGCCCAGCAACTCTTCACGCGGTCGCTGCAGCTCATGGATATCGGCGAGTCGCAGGTCGCCGACATCCTCGGGGACATCATCTCCGCCCAGACCGACCCCACGCTGGCCCTGTACGCCGCCCCGGCCAATGTGCGTATCCGCATGGCCACCAAGGCGCCCGATGAGGCCTCGGCCGAGGCGAAGTTCGCCCCCGTCGAGGCCCGGATCCGCGAGCTGCTCGGCAACCATGTCTTTGGCCTCGACAGCCAGACCATGGCCGAGGTCGTCGAGCAACTCCTGCGCGAGCGCGGGCAGACACTGGCGGTGGCCGAGAGCTGCACGGGCGGCCTGCTGGCCAGCCGCATCACAGACATCTCCGGCGCCTCCGATGTCTTCCTCGCGGGCGTCGTGTCCTACGCCAATGAGGCGAAGACCAGCCTCCTCGGGGTGCCGGCGGAGATCATCGCGGAGCACGGGGCGGTCAGCGAGGAGTGCGCCCGGGCCATGGCGGAAGGCGTACGCCGCGTAGCCGGGGCCGACTATGGCCTGGCCACGACGGGCATCGCCGGGCCGACCGGCGGCACGGACGACAAGCCGGTGGGGCTGGTGTACATGGCCCTGGCCGACGAGCGTGGAACGATTGTGCAGAAGCAGTTCTGGCCGGGCACGCGCGAGCAGTTCAAGCAGCGCGTGTCGCAGATGGTGCTGGGCATGTTGCGCAAGAGGATACTGGGGGTCGAGTAAGGCGAGGCGGTCATGGACCGGAAGCCTGACGACATCCTGCGGCTCTTCTTCGGAGTGCTGTTGCCATCGGACGTGCAGGAGGAGATGGGGGCGCTGCAGCAGCGTCTGGCGGCCTCCGGGGTGCGGGTCAAGTGGGTCGAGCCGCACAACCTGCACGTGACGCTCAAGTTCCTGGGCGAGATGCAGGCCCTGGTGTTGCGTGACCTGAAGCTGCTCGGGCACAAGCTGGCCGCCGAGATGCCCCCCTGGACGGCACGGTTGCAGGGCCTGGGCGCTTTCCCGAAGCTGGCGCGGCCGCAGACCCTATGGGTCGGCCTCGGCGAGGGCGAGGAGCCGATGGCGCACCTGGGCAAGCACCTGAACCAGAAGCTCGAACACGAGATGATCGCCGCGACGGACACGAAGCCCTTCCACCCGCACTGCACATTGGGGCGGGTCAAGCAGGAGACGGGGCTGCGCGGCCTGACTGAGCTGGTCCATCGGGAGATGGAGTTCACCAGCCAGCCTTTCAGGTGCGATCACTTCGAGTTGATGTGCAGTACGCCGTCCGCCGCCGGGCCCACCTACGAAGTGCTGGCGGAGTTCGACCTGGGCACGCGCGGCTGAGCGGCCAGCCCGCTCGGATACTACTCGGGAGGGGAAGACTATGGCAGCCACCGACGGAGACAAGAAGGCCAAGGCCCTGGAGCTGGCCCTGTCTCAGATCCACAAGCAGCACGGCGAGGGCGCCGTCATGCGCCTGGGCGAGCAGCCCAACAAACTGGCCGTGGAGATCATCCCGACCGGCGCGCTCACGTTGGACATTGCGCTGGGCGTGGGCGGCCTGCCCCGCGGCCGCATCGTCGAGATCTACGGCAATGAGGGCTCGGGCAAGACCACTCTGGCACTCAGCGTGCTGGCCGAAGCCCAGAAGCTCGGCGGCACCGTCGCCTTCATTGACGCCGAGCACGCCTTCCCCCGCGAGCTGGCCGAGACGATGGGCCTGAACCTCGATGAACTCCTCGTTTCCCAGCCCGACACCGGCGAGCAGGCGCTGGAGATCACCGACACGCTCGTCCGCAGCGGCGCAGTGGACTGCATCGTGGTGGACTCCGTGGCGGCGCTCGTGCCGGCGGCGGAGTTGCAGGGCGAGATGGGTGACTCGCACGTGGGCCTGCAGGCCCGGCTGATGAGCCAGGCCCTGCGCAAGCTTGGCGGGTCGGTCGCCAACACCCGCAGCGTCGTCATCTTCATCAACCAGATCCGTGAGAAGATCGGCGTCATGTTTGGCAACCCCGAGACCACGCCGGGCGGCCGGGCCCTCAAGTTCTGGTCCTCGGTGCGGCTGGAGCTGCGCCGGGCCGAGTCGCTGAAGGCCGGCACCGACATCATCGGTGGCCGGACGTCGGTCAAGGTCGTCAAGAACAAGGTCGCCCCGCCCTTCAAGAAGGCGGAGTTCGACATCATGTACGGCCAGGGCATCTCCAAGGAAGGCTGCATCCTGGATGAGGCCGTGGCGCGCAACATCGTCACCAAGTCCGGCTCGTGGTTCAACTACGGAGAAGACCGCCTGGGCCAGGGCCGCGAGAATGTGGTCGCCTTCCTGGCCACCACCCCGAGCGTCTGCCGGGAGATCGAGAAGGCCATCCTCGAGCAGGTCGGCATCCAGGCGCCCGAGGCGCCTGCTGACACCACTGCGGCCGACGGGGATAGCACGCTCGGCCTGTCGGAGTAGCGTCGTGCGCCGGACCTGCCTTGTGACCTCAAATGGGAGGGGGTGAGCGTGGCCGAGGAACACGTGATCACCGCACTGTCGCAGGGCCGCAGACGGGGGCGGGTCGCCGTCCTGGTGGATGGCGAGCCGGTGTTGGACTTGCCGAAGGCCTTTGCCGAACAGGTGGGACTAGTCGTCGGGCGTAGCCTCTCGCCCGCAACGCAAGATGAGATCCGCCGGCAGGCGGCACAGCATGAGGCGCGAGTGGTGGCGGTACGGATGCTGGGTCGTCGCGCGCTGACGCAGGCCGAACTGCGTCGGCGTCTGTTCAGCCGTGGGCTGCCCGAGGAGGCGGTTGCGGCCACGGTAGACTGGCTGACGGACCTCGGGTACCTCAACGACGAGCAGTACGCCGAGCGGCGCTGGGAGACGCTCCGCCAGCGTCGGATGGGCACCCAGGGAATCGTGTACACGCTACGACACGAGGGGGTGCCCGGAGAAGTCGCCGACGAGATTCGGTCCCGACAGGATGACTCCGCGCAGGATGAAGCGCTCGCCAGCGAACTGGCCGAGCAGCGCAATGCGGACCTGCAGCGGGTTCCCTGGCCTCAGCGCCGGCAGCGCCTCTACATGTTCCTGGCGCGCCGCGGCTTCGAGGCGCAGACCATCAATACTGTAGTCGGCAGACTGGAACCGGCGGATGACTCGTCCGAGGTGAGTGAAGAGGCATAAACGCGGAGGTGGACGGATGTCCGCTGTTAACATACCCTTGATTGTAGTGACCGCAGTTAGCATCGCTGCCGCAGTAGTCGCCTGGTGGTACTATGGCGCGCGCTCAGCCCAAGCGACGGGGGATCTTCAGGGCAAGATTGACGACGCCGAGAAGCTCCGTGCCCAGTTGCAGAAGACCATTGAGGCCGAACGTCGGGAAGCGCAGCTAGCCGCTAAGGAAGAGATGATCCGCCTCAAGGCGGAAGTGGAGAAAGACAACAAGTCGGCGCGCGTCGAGATTGACCGCGCCAAGAAGCGCCTGGAAGAACGCGAAGACGCTGTCGAGCGCAAGAAACAGGACCTGGACAAGCACGCTCAGAAGCTCGAAGACCGCGAGCGCGGCCTGGAAGCCAAAGAGCAAGAAGCCCTCGACCTCATCAAGGAGCGCCGCCGGGCCCTGGAGCAGGTCGCGCACCTGACCACCCAGGAAGCCAAGGATGCCCTGCTGCACGAAGTGGAGCAGGAGATCGCCGACGAGACGACCGTCATCATCGGCCGCGCCGAGCGCGAGGCCCGCGAAGAGGGCCGCCGTAAGGCCTCCTGGATCATCGGCCAGGCCATCCAGCGCTGTGCCGTCGAGCAGACCACGGAGACCACCGTCTCGGTCGTGCCGCTGCCCAGCGATGAGATGAAGGGCCGCATCATCGGCCGCGAAGGCCGCAACATCCGCGCCTTCGAGCAACTGACGGGCATTGACCTCATCGTGGACGATACCCCCGAGGCCGTCGTGCTCTCGGGCTTCGACCCTGTGCGGCGCGAGACGGCCCGCGTGGCCCTCGAGAGCCTGCTCACCGACGGCCGCATCCACCCGGGCCGCATCGAGGAGACGGTCGAGAAGGCCAAGGAGAACGTCGAGGAGCGCATTAAGGAAGCCGCCGAGAAGGCCTGTTTTGAGACCGGCGTCTCGGGGCTGCACCCGGAGATCATGCGCCTCATCGGCCGTCTGCATTTCCGCACCAGCTACGGACAGAACGTGCTCAACCACTCCATCGAGGTGTCCCACCTGGCCGGCGCCATGGCCGGCGAGTTGGGCGGCCGCGTCGGCATCGCCCGACGCGCGGGCCTGCTGCATGACCTGGGCAAGGCCGTGGACTTCGAGCGCGACGGCTCACACGCGCAGATCGGCGCCGACATCGCCAGCAACCGCGGGGAGCATGGCGTGGTCGTGGAGTCGATCCTGGCCCATCACGAGGAAGTGGAGATCAAGTCCCTGGAGGCGGCGCTGGTGCAGGCCGCCGACGCCATCTCGGCCTCCCGTCCCGGCGCCCGCCGCGAGACGCTGGAGAAGTACCTCAAGCGCCTCGAAGAGCTGGAGACCATCGCCCACAGCTTCGACGGCGTGGACAAGGTCTATGCCATCCAGGCCGGCCGCGAGGTGCGGGTCATCGTCAAGCCGGACAAGATTGACGACCTGTCCGCCCACAAGATGGCCAAGGGCATGGTGGACCGCATCGAGAGCGAGATGGACTACCCCGGACAGATCCGGGTCACGGTCATCCGCGAGACGCGGGCCGTGGAGTACGCCAAGTAAGACAACCGGGTCGTGCTGAGGGGAGTCGGCATGGCTCCCGGTAAGGAGCGTCCGGGCCCGCCGCTTGGCGGGCCCGGTGGTTAGCGGAGATGGTCTGCGGAGGTGCGATGTGAAGATCTGCTTCGTCGGTGACATCGTCGGCCGGCCCGGGCGGCGGGCTCTGGTCCTCGCCCTGCCACAGATCGTGGACAAGCACGGCTGCGAGTTCGTCATCGCCAACGGCGAGAACGCCGCCGCGGGCTTCGGCATCAGCCGCAAGGTGGCCGACGAGATGTTCGCCGCCGGGGTGGATGTGCTTACCAGCGGCAACCACATCTGGGCGGATAAGGAGGCCCCGCAGCTCCTGGCCGAGACCGACCGCATCCTGCGCCCGGCCAACTTCCCCGCCGAGAACCCCGGCTATGGCAGCGGCGTCTACGAGACTCACAACGGCCACACTGTGGCCGTCATCAACCTGATCGGCCGCATCTTCATGGACCCGGCCGACAGCCCCTTCGTGCGCGGTGATGAGGAACTCGCGAAGGTCTCCAGCGCCGACGCCATCATCATGGACGTCCATGCCGAGGCGACCTCGGAGAAGATGGCCCTGGCCCACTACTTCGACGGTCGCGCGTCGGCGGTCATCGGCACCCACACCCATGTCATGACCGCCGATGAGCAGATTCTGCCCGGTGGCACGGCCTACATCACCGACTGCGGGATGACCGGCCCGCCCAACACGATCATCGGCATCGAGAAGGACCTGGCGCTGCGCCGGTTCTTGACCGGCCGGCCCGTCCGCTTCGAGGTGCCCAAGACGGGCCCGGCGATACTGTCGGCGGTAGTAGTGGACGTATCTCTTGACAACAAAGCGGCTCTCGATATACAAAGGATTTCCCTGCACATAACGGAGAGGAACCCGGACCTGGTTGAGTTGTGACCATCGGCATATCTGAAGGGGCTTGAGCGTGGGGTTGGAGCGAAGCAGCCAGCGATTATCAAGCAACACTGTAACCAGTTCGCAGCAGAGCATCAGCATCGTAGCGGCACGGCCGCGTGGGGCGCACGCGGCCAGTGACGTCAGCATCGCAGCATGAAGGGGGCACCTTCGTTGAGTGTCTTGAAGGTCAAGTCAACGTCGGACCCAAACAAGGTCGCGGGGGCGCTGGCCGGCACGATCAGGGAAGTCGGCAAGGCGGAGATGCAGACGATTGGCGCGGGCGCGCTGAATCAGGCCATCAAGTCTCTGGCCATCGCCCGCGGCTTCCTGGCGCCTTCCGGCATTGATCTGGTGTGCTATCCGGCCTTCGTGGACGTAGACATTGATGGCAGCGAGCGCACCGCGATCCGCCTCTTCATCGAGCCGCGTTAGGCGCTACACCAAACAGCTAGAGGCGCTGTCTGCACCGCAGGCAGCGCCTCGTTCTGTGTCCCGGTCCGGGCCGCACTGGGGCAGCCCCTCTACGACAGCCGGCGATACACCAGCACCCTCGTCCCCGGCTGCTCGCGGATCGTGACCCTCAGGCCGGCCGCCAGGTCAGCCCCGCTCCTCTCCCCCATCTCGCCGTCGTCCAAGTCCTCCAGCACATAGGTCGCCGCCTCATCCAGGCCGTGTAGCTGCGCCACGATTGCGGCCTGCGGGCTCTGGGGGCGACGGAAGGCGATGACACAGCCCTCCCCCAGATCGGGCCGGTCGAACTGCCACGCCGCCCACGCCTCGTTGTCCAGGCTGTAGCCCTGCAGCGGAGTGAAGTCGCCGTAGAAGTACGGGCGCAGCCGCTGCTGCTGTTGCATCATCTGCCGCAGCCAGTCCACCGGCGCGAAGTCCACCGCGTCGCGCTCGTAGATGTTGGTGGTGATGACCAACCCCGGGCTCAGGGCGCTGCGGAAGCCGTAGGCATCGAAGCGCTCGCACACCCCGGCCGACAGCGGCACCCACAGCGACAGGCCGTGCGTCTGGCTCTGCAGCCCCACCGGGTCGTAGCCGGGGAAGCACTGGTAGTCGCTGCGCCACAGCGCAACGGAGCGCGAGATCATCTCCAGGTCAATCCGCCGCCCGCCGCTGGAGCAGTTGTCAATCATCAGGCCGGGGTGCCGTTCCAGCAGTTCGTCCCACATCGCGTACAGGCCCTCGATGTGGCGGATCTCACTCATGCCGATGCGGTCAGGCGCGTCCGCCGCCTCCCAGTAGGGGGCCGGATCGGTGTTGAAGTCCTGCCGGTAGCACGTCACCTGCCCGTCGCTGATGAGCCCCGAGAGCAGGTCCGTCATGGCCTGCCGGGCCGCGGGGAGCCCCAGGTTGAACAGGAAGTTCGGCCCGATGGGCCCCAGCAGCCACTCGGGCTGCTCGCGGGTGAAGAAGGTGCCCTCAAAGACCCGCTCTGGCTCCACCCACAGCACGAAGCCCAGGCCCATCTCGCGCAAGGCCTTGCCGACGGGGCCCAGCCCCTCGGGATACGGCCCCTTGTTGGGCCACCAGTTGCCCACGTGCCGTCCCCACTCGCTGTTGAAGACCGTCGAGTCCTCGCGGAACCTCCCGTCGCCATACCAACCCGCGTCAATCCAGAAGTACTCCAGCGGCAGGTCACGCTCGCGCCACCAGCGGGCCTTGGCGACCTGCTGCGCTGCCGTGTTCTCGCCCCAGACGGCGTTGCACACGGGCGCCTGCAGCGGCTCGCCGTTCCTCTGCGGGGTGTAGTGGCGCAGGATCAGGCGCCGCAGCATGTTGTGCCCGTGCAGGCGCTCGCCCTGCCAGAACAGGAGCAGCATCCGCGGGGTACGGATGCTCTCGCCTGGCAGCAGCCGCAGGTGCGTCTTCTGCATTCCGGCGCGCAGGCGCATCCCCTCGGGCTGACGGGCGAACTCCGCCTGCCAGGAGCCAGTCCAGCCGATGGCGCCGATGAGCCCATGGTCGCCCGACTCCAGGTTGAAGAAGGGCAGGCAGTGGTATGACGAACGCCCGAGAGAGGAGTGGATGGTCCGCGTCGGGTGGTTGTAGAAGGTGGCCTGCTGGGGGGCGAAGTCCTCGAGGTCGCAGTCGCTGCCCTTCGCCCAATGCAGCACCGTGTTCGGGCCGAGGTCGGTGAAGACGCAGTCGAGGGGCCGGATGTCACTGAGAACCGGGGTCGGCTCAGGGCCCACGTTGGTCAGGCGCACGACCCACTCCACGGCCGGCAGATCGTCGTAGCAGCGGGCTGAGACCTGCACCTGCAGGCCGCCGGCGGGGTCGGTCCACACCACAGTACGGTCGTGTGAGCCATCGCCGGGGGCCTCGGACTGCTCCACCGACCACCGAGGGAGCAACTCGGCAAGCGGCTGGTCGCCGCACGTACAGGACAGCGGCGGCGGCGCGCCGGCGGCCATGGCGCCCTCGAACCAGGCGCGACATCGGGACATCTCGGCAGCGAGAGGCTGGCTGGACATGTGGAGAGCTCCCCGGGCAGAGTGAAGCGCTTGAAGCGCGTGCTACGGAGCAACGGTGAACGGGATCAGACCGAGCGTCTGCTCGCCGGCTTTGAGCACCACGAACCACTGGCCGCGCGGGAACGCCTCGGTGTCGGTCGGGTAGAAGGTGACGACGAACTCGTCCTTCTCCCTGGCCTCCACCAACGTGCGCCGCTTGGTCTTGGCGTCGTGGTACAGGGTCACAAGCAGTTGCGCCTGCGGCGGCGTCTGCACGGCGCGCACGTACAGGTACACCGTGGAGCTGCCGGCGGGCATGACATCGCTCGGTTCCACGCCCCGGTTGTCCGCCGTGCGGCGGCTACCGACGATGGCTGTCAGCACCGGCGTCTCGAGCTTCCCCCCCTGGCCGGAGGGCGTGCCCTCGGGCACCTGTGGGCGGCCGCCGACGGTCGGGGGCATCGTCCCCGGCATCGTCCCGGGAGTGCCCGGCGTCCCCGTCGTGGGTGGCGGTGTCGTCGTGGTGCCCCCGGTGGGGCCGGGGGGCGGCGTGCCACCCGCCGTCGCGGTCCCGCCGCCCTGGTTCCCTGTCGTCGGAGGGGGTGTTGTGGTGCCCCCGGTGGGGCCGGGGGGCGTCGTGCCGCCCGCCGTCGTGGTCCCGCCGCCCTGATTGCCCGTCGGCGGCGGGGGCGTCGTGGTGCCCCCGGTGGGGCCGGGAGGCGTCGTGCCGCCCGCCGTCGTGGTCCCCCCGCCCTGGTTGCCCGTCGTCGGCGGGGGTGTGCCCCCGCCCCCATTGCCCGACCATGGCGGCGGGGCGGTCGCCCCCTTCTCCACGGCGAAGGGCGGCAGACGCAACGTCAGCGGCTGCGGGTTGGTGAGGCCCGCGCCCTCGCAGGCCAACTGCGGGCAGTTGAGCTCAATCCTGACGAAGCCCAGACCTTCGCCGCCGGTGCCGGTGACCGTGCCATTGCCGCGGAGGTTGCCGACCGCGCCGTCCGCACCCGTGAACGTCCCCGAGACGTCGGCTGTGCCCGTGATGGAGTCGGGCGCCCTGGCGTCGAAGCTGCCATTGACACGGACGGTGAGCTGGTACTTGCCGGCAGCCCGACCACCGGCGGCCAGTTGCGGGCCGGTCTGGTTGGTGGTCGGCAGACCGAGGGTGACGTCACCGGCGATGGCGCCGGCCGGAACGCAGTTGAGCGTGCCGGTCATCACGCGACCGTCGGCCTGCACATCGAGCTTGGCGGTGAAGGCCAGTGCGGCCGAGGCGGTCGCGAGCATCGCGGCCACCATCATGGCTGGCGCCGCCTGCCTCGCTATTGCTGCTGCTCGCCCATGAGCACCTTGAGTTCCGGACATGTGAACACCACCTTGTCGTGGTCGTTCCACGAGAAGAAATGTCTCCTGAGGCTCTCCGCCAGCATGTTGCTCATGTACGGGCTCTTGTCCCCGGGCGAGTTGACGAACACGTTCATCAGCTTGCCGGTCGCCGGGTCTATGGAGATGCGGACGGAGTAGCGAGCGATCTGGCTCGGGTCGCTCCGCGGGCGCGGGACCATCACGAAGGTGTTGGCTTCCTTGCCGCCCACGGCGATGCGGGGTGCTTCCGGCGTGGCCCCGCGCTTGGTGTAGACGTACCAGCCCTGCATCTTCTCATACTGGCCATCGTCAATGAGCTTGTTAACGAAGTTGACGTAGGCTTCCTGGGCCTTCACCAGGTCGCCGCCCGGGTCGCGCATCGTCTTCTCAATGCCCGTGAGGGTCTTCGTGTAGTCAGGCCGGTCGGCCATGGTCTCCGAGACCGACCGGAAGGGCGTCCGATGCCCCGATTTGAGTTCGGTCAGGTGGGTCCAGATGTGGTAGCCCTTCTCGCCCAGGAAGAAGATGGGGTCGCCGACGGTGTCGCCTTCGAGGTTGTAGTACCGCTCCGTCCCGTCGGCTGACTTGCGGATGGCCACCTGCCGGTTCTTGTACACCACGAAGGGAGCGTCCTTGGGCTTTCCCTTGAAGTCCCCGACGATGGCGTACTCGGCGTCGGCCACCTCGACCTTCTCGCCGCCGGCCAGTTGCTTCTGCTGTCGGCCGTTCAACTGGAATGACTTGCCGCCGAACTTCTGGGACACCTCGGGCGGGATCGCCCCCTCATCCACGCCTGCCGCCGGCACCGCTCGGGCGGAGTTCGCCGAGAAGGTGCGGATGCCCTGCAGTCCGAGATTGGCCACGGCGCACAGGTTGGCGACGTGCTGGTCCCAGGTCAGGGGGTTCGTGCCATCCGTACCCATGTGGTAGATGGCGTTGCCCTCGATGCAGGTGCACAGCACCGCGCTGATCCACTTGCCGACATAGGGGATGCAGGTGAGCGCGTTGAGCGCGACCTCGCCCAGGTCGTCGGAGGTGCAGGCCAAGTAGGCGGTGTACAGTAGCCCGCCGGTGGTGTATACGTCGCCGATGCGCAGGGCGGTGGAGACGACGAACCAGGCGTAGTCGTCGGTGATGGCCTCGGTCGTCTGCCAGTAGGGCATGACGAAGGTCGTGATGTCCGCGCCCTTGTACTGGGGCGGCGTCGGCACAGTGTCACTGATGGGGCCGAGCAGCGGGTATGGAGGTTGCTGCCACTGGATCTTGAAGGGGTTGGCGCCGCGCTGGACGATCCAGTCCGCCCACCACCCGAAAGCCTTCAGACGGTTCTTCTGGCCGTCGTTGAGGACCAGGCAGCGGTCAATGTGCGCCCGGATGAGGCCCTGGCACTCCAGCCAGACGCTGGCGGCCATGACGGAAGCCTGCTGGTACGAGAAGGGCCCAGTGGGCGGGGCGAGCGGGTCGAGCGAGGGGGCACTGGCCAGATCACGAGCCGCCTTCAGCTTGGCCCCCAGCAGGTCCAGGTACTTGTCAATCGCGGCGGGGTTGATCGGCGGGTCGGCGGGGAGCTTCTCCTCTGCCTGTGCGCCGTACACCCCCCGGGCGGCGAAGTCCTCGTGTACCCGCCGAGCCATGGCCTTGACCGCCGCCACGCCCTCGCTGATGTAGGCATCATCCTCAGCCTTGCCCAGCGGCAACCCCCGGCGCCATCCCACCTTGAGCTGCACGTTGCCGCACAGAATGCGGGCTTCCGGCTTGAACGTCATGCCGGCATAGCCGGCTCCCGCCGAGGTGGTCATGAACTGCTGGAGCTTCTGCTCCTTTTCATTGTCACGCTTGAGGTACTCGTCGAAGTTGCTCTTGGACGCCTCGGGGCTGAGGAAGATGGTAGTGACGACCGACCACCCGACCTTGCCCTCTGGGGTGTTGAGGGTGTCGTCACTGTAGACCCACCATTCAGGCTGGTTGTGCCATACGTCACCGATGGTGACGCCGTAGTTGGCCATCCACTCCGGCACCCCCACACTGAACCCCATCTCCCGCAGGATCGTCCGGGCCTTATCGGCCTGCTGCCTGGCGTCGTCCTTGCTGATCGTCGCGGGGTCGTCCACGGCCGCGGCCGGGGTCAGGGCGAGGCAGAGCCCTGCCAGCAGTGCCACGGCAAGCTGGCAGAGACAGAACGGGGCACGACGCGGCTGGGCGAGGGCCGGGGTTCGCATCTGTAGCACGCTCCCTGACGGCGGAATGGGCACCTACACATGCGCAAATGGGAGGACGCGCCGCACAGCCCCGGGCCCCCCCCGAGAGCCGTCGGCGACCATCACAGCCTGCTTTGCCGGGCGTCGCGCCCGCACACACCGTCAGGGCGTCCCGAGAGCGCCCAGGAGGGCCTTGAGGTCCGGGCAGGTGAAGATCACCTTGTCGCAGTCGTTCCAGGCATAGAAGTGCTTCTTGAGGCTCTCGGCTAGCATCTCGCTCATGAAGATCTCGGTCGGCTTCTTCGGCGTGATGACGAAGACATTCATGAGCTTCCCGGTCCCCGGGTCAATGGAGATGCGGATCGGGTAGTGCGTCACCTGGCCGGGGTCGGTCGTCGGGCGCGGCACCCGGATGAAGGTGTTCGCCTCTGCATTGCCCACGGGGATGCGCGGCGAAGTCGGCGTGGCGCCCTGCTTGGTGTACTGGTAGAAGCCCTGCATCTTCTCGTATGAGCCATCGTCAATGAGCTTGTTGACGAACCCGATATACGAGTCCTGCGCCGCCTTGAGGTTGCCCTGCGGGTCGCGGAAGGTCTTCTCGACGTCCTTGAGCGTACCCAGGTATTCGGGGCTCTCGTCCATGACACCCTTGACCGAGGGGAAGCCGGTCTTGTGACCACTCTTGATCTCCGTCAGGTGCGACCAGACGTGGTAGCCCCGCTCACCCAGGAAGAAGATCGGGTCTCCCAGCGTGTCGCCGTTGAGGGCGAAGTAGCGCTCGTTGCCGTCCGTGTCCTTCAGGATGGCCACAGTGCGCTTCTCGTAGCCGACGAGCCCCTGGGCGGTCTTCCCCTGGTAGGGGCCGACCACGGCGTAGTCCGCGTCGGCCACCTCCACCTCGAGGCCCCCCGGCAGTTGCTTCTTCTGGCGGGCGCCCAACTGGAAGGACTTCCCGCCAAACCTCTGGGCGACCTCGGGCGGGATGTTGCCGTCGTCAATGCCGGCCGCCGGGTTGGCCCGCGTGGCGTTCGGCCGGAAGGTGCGGTAGGCCTGCAGGCCCGTGAGAGCCACCCCACAGATGTTCGCCGCGTGCTGGTCCCAGGTCAGCGGGTTCGTGCCGTCAGTAGCGAGGCGGTAGACGGCGTTTGCCTCCACGTACGTGCACAGCGCGGCGCCGATCCACTTGCCGATGTGGGGGATGGAGGTGAGCCCTGCCATCGCCACCTCAGCGAGGCTGTTGGAGGTACACGCGAGGTAGGCGGTGTATAGCAGGCCACCGGTGTAGTAGATGTCGCCAAAGCGGAGGGCGGTGGAGGCGGTAGCCCAGGCGTAGTCGTCGGTGATGGCCTCGGTGGTGCCCCAGTAGGGCATGACGAAGGTCGTGATGTCCTCGCCCTTGTACTGCGGCGGCGTCGGCACGGTCTGGGCGATGGGGCCGAATAGCGGGTATGGGGGCTCAGTCCACTGGATGCGGAACGGGTGGGCCCCGCGCTGGACGATGAAGTCCACCCACCAGCCGAAGGCCTTCAGGCGCTGCTTCTGCGCCTCGGTTAGCAGCAGGCGCTTATCTATGTGCGCTCGAATGAGCCCCTGACACTCCAGCCAGACGGTCTGAGCCATCATGGCAGCCTGTTCGTACGAGAAGGGGCCGGTGGGGGGCGCGAGCGGGTCGAGGTTGGGGGCGCTGGCCAGCTCGCGTGAGGCCTTGAGCTTGGCGGCGAGGAGATCCAGGTAGGCGTCTATGGCAGCCGACGGGATGGGCGGGTCGAGGTCACGCGCCGGCCCCGCCACCGCCCGACAGAAGCCCTTGGCCACGAAAGCGTCGTGTACCCGCAGGGCCATCTGCTTGACCGCGGTGAGGCCTTCCTCGCGAGTGGCCTCGATGGCGTTCACGCCCTCCGGGACGCCCTTCTTCCAGCGCAGGCGGAACTCGGTGTTGCCGCAGAGGAACCAGGCGTTGTGGAAGTACATGACGCCGGCGTGTCCCTCGCCGGCGCACGTGGTCATGAACCGCTGTACGTCGTCCTTGCTGTCACTCACGGAGCGCTGGTAGCGGTCGCGTGCGTCCGCCGCCCGCAAGGATACCTGCACCACCACGTCCCACGCCACCTCGCCGACCTTCACGCCCGAGGCGAGGTCACCGGGGCTGGTGGCGTACCAGCTCGGCATCTCGCGCTGTTGCCCGTTGACGGTGAGGGTGAACCTGGGGTACCACTGAGGCGGGCCCATGGGGAAGCCCAGGGGTTTGAGGATGTCGCAGGCCGCGACGACTTGCTGCCGGGCCTCGTCCTTGGTCAGATCGGCGGCGTCGGCCGGCGGCAGCCCACCCACAATGTACAGCACCAGAGCCAAGACGAGTACGTTCGGACGATGGTCACACATTCGCGATACACCCCCAGGCGGCGGAATGGGTACCACACTGGCGAAGCGCGGGATACCGCCTAGCCGCCCCTGAACCCCGGGTGGCGGCCGGCAACCATCGGGACCTGCACTTGCTGAGCGTCGCGCTGGATGCTCAGGGTGATCGTCTCGCCGATCTTGCGCTTGAGGATCTCGTCGCGCAACTGGTCCGGGCCCTGCACCTTGGCGCCGTTGACGGCCAGCACGACGTCACGGGGGCGCACCCCGGCGCGAAAGGCCGGGCTGTTGCGGTCCAGGCCCGCCACCAGCACGCCCGCGGGCGTGGACAGCCCGAAGTACTGCGCCAGGCCCGGACTGTTGGCGATCATGCCCTCTTCTTCCAGGCCGATGTAGGGCCCTCCGTACGTCAGGTAGTACAGCACACGCTTGGCGGAGTTGATCGGGATGGCGAAGCCGATGCCGACGGTGGCGCCGGTCGGGGAGAAGATCATGTAGTTGATGCCCACGACCTGGCCCGCCAGGTTGATGAGTGGCCCGCCGCTGTTGCCCGTGTTGATGGCCGCGTCGGTCTGGATGACGTTCTGGTAGCGGTCGCGGGATACCGAGCGGTAGCCCATGGCGCTGACGACGCCCACGGTCACCGTGTGCTCGTAGTCATACGGGTTGCCGATGGCGATGGCCCATTCGCCGACCTGAAGCTTGTCGCTGTCGCCCAGCGTGGCGCTGCGCAGGTCGCTCGGGGGATTGACCAGCTCGATGACGGCGATGTCCGAGACGTCGCTGGCGCCAGCCAGGCGGCCCTGCATCTCGCGGCCGTCGGTGAGCTTGACGACCAACTTGTCGGCGCCGCCGGCGACGTGGTTGTTGGTGAGCACCAACTGCCGCCCCCCGTGGTTGAAGACGAAGCCGGAGCCGATGGCGACCTGCTCCTGGGGCTGGCCGCCAAAGAGGTAGTGCATGGGGTCCATCGGCGCGGCCTGGGCGGCAATGACCTTCACGACCGAAGGACCGGCCGTCTTGACCGCGCGCACGATGGCGCTACTCTCGCTCTGGACTTCGAGCTTCGAGGTGGGACCGGAGGCAGGCAGCGGCTCAGTGACCGTCACGCGCGGCGCCGCGCGCCGGCTGACGAGATACCCCCCCAGGCCGCCGCCGATCAGCCCGAATACCAGGGCAATCAGGACGACGCACCCCACACCCGCACCTCGCCTGTCCATGAGCCACCTCGCTGAAGGCAAAGAGAGAAGACAGAAGAGAGAAGAGGGAAGACGGAACGGGAAAGGGACGACGGAGGCCGTCAGCGCTCGTGCGCCACTGACCGGCCGGGCCGGTTGCCTGTCTCGTCAGTCCTCCTACGCGCCGAGGCGCTTGAGCAGGTTGGCCATCTCGATGGCGGCCAGGGCCGCTTCGGCGCCGCGGTTGGACAGCTTGACACCGGCGCGCTCGATGGCCTGCTCGATCGTGTCGGTCGTGATGACCCCGAAGATGATCGGCACGCCGGTCTGCAGCATCGTCTGGCCGATGCCCTTGGCCGACTCGCCGGCGACATAGTCAAAGTGGGGCGTGCCGCCGCGGATGACCGCGCCCAGGGCAATGACGGCGTCGTACTTGCCGCTCTCAGCCAGCTTCTTGGCGACCAGGGGGATCTCAAAAGCCCCCGGGACCCAGAAGTTGTCGACGTTGTCGAGGCTGCCGCCATGGCGCGCGATGGCGTCATGCGCCCCGTCGAGCAAGCGGCGGGTGATGAGATCGTTGAAGCGGCTGATGACGATGCCGAACTTCAGTCCGGCAGCTTCGAGTGTGCCCTCGTAGTTGCTCATGTCGTGATGTCCTTCCCCGTTGGGCTCATGCGGGCGCCACTGCCCCGCCGTCCGCCTCAGGATGTACGTGCCGTGCCGGTCCGTCTACGCCCCAGCCTTCCCCGCCTCACCGTTCCCCGTTTCCGCCTCTCCCGTTCCCGCCGTCTCCGTCAACAGGTGCCCCATCTTGTCCCGCTTGGTCAGCAAGTACCGCAGGTTGTACTCATTGCTCGGGCATTCCAGCGGCACGCGCTCGACGACCTCCAGCCCGTAGCCCGCCATGGCGGCGTACTTCTTGGGGTTGTTGGTCATCAGGCGCATCTTCGTGAGGCCCAGGTCGGCCAGCACCTGCGCCCCCAGGCCGTAGTCCCGCAGGTCCGGCGGGAAGCCGAGGGCCTCGTTGGCCTCGACCGTATCCAGCCCCTCCTCCTGCAGGTGGTAGGCCCGTATCTTGTTCGCCAGACCGATGCCCCGTCCCTCGTGGCTGGGGATGTAGACGACGACTCCACAGCCCGCTTCGGCGATCATCGTCAGCGCCACCGAGAGCTGCCAGCCGCAATCGCACTTGCGCGAGCCCAGGATGTCTCCGGTCACACAGCCGGAGTGGACGCGCACCAGCGGAGCCTCGCACGTCGCCGGGTCGCCCTTGACGATCGCCACATAGTCGGCGCCGTCCAGGACGCTGGTGTAGATGATGATGTCGAAATCGCCGAAAACGGTGGGCAGGAAGGCCTGTGCCTGGCGTTCCACGAGGCGCTCGCCGCGGCGCCGCACGCGGATGACGTCGGCGATGGAGACCATCGGCAGGTCGTGGCGGTCGGCGAACTCGCGCAGCTCCGCCAGGTGGGCCGGCTCGCCGGTGTCAGTCAGGACGCGGCAGGTTACCCCCGCGGGATACAGGCCGGCCAGCCGCGTGAGGTCCACGGCGGCCTCGGTATGCGCGGCCCGCACAAGCGTGCCGCCCGGCGCCGCCCGGATGGGCAACACATGGCCCGGCCGCAGCAGGTCGCGCGGGGTCGTCTCCTCGGCGACCAGGGCGCGGATGGTCGTGGCCTTGCCGGCCGCGCTGTCATCGCCCCCCGCGCGGGCGTCCACCGACACGGCGAAGGCGGCGCGCTCACCGTCGTCGTCCCAACTGTCGGAGACCATCGGCGGCAGGTCAAGCTCCGTCAGGCGCTCGGCCGTCAGCGCCACGGCCATCGTGCCGCGCGCCTGGAGCATCATGAAGTTGAGCTGCTCGGCCGAAGCGGCCCCGGCGGAGAGCAGCAGATCACCGGTCGTGTCGGGCTCGTCGTCGTCTATGACGATGACGAACCCGCCGTCGCGGAGCGTGCTCAGGATGTGGTCGAGATCGGTAGTCATGGTGATAGAAGGAAACGAATCAACCGCGTCCCACCCCCTACCCCCTCCCTAAGGGGGGGGGCCATGTACGCCCGGTTGGCGGATGCCCCGGCCCCGTCGTCGCAGCGGATGCCCCGATCGCGTCGTCGAAACCAGTAGCCAGTCTGACTGATCCCCCTCCCTTCAGGGAGGGGGTAGGGGGTGGGACGCCGTCAGAACCCGTGTTGCCGCAGGAACTCCTCGGTAATGCCCTGGCTCTCCAAGCCCATGGCCCGGCGCACGTACTTGGCGAGGATATCTACCTCGATGTTCACGCGCGCACCCGGCGCCATGTCCGCCAATGTCGTGTGGGCGAGCGTGTGCGGGATGATCGCCACACTGAAGGTGCTGCCCGTGATCCGCGTCACGGTGAGGCTGACGCCGTCCACGGCCACGCTGCCCTTCTCGGCCACATACAGCGCCTGGTCGTCGGGCAGGTCGAAGCTGAACTCCGTCGTCTCGCCAACGGGCGTGCGTCCGGTGCAGACACCGACGCAGTCCACGTGTCCCTGCACGACATGACCGCCCAGGCGGGCGCCGGCCTGCAGAGCCTGCTCGAGGTTCACCCGTTGCCCGCGCTCCCAGTCCCCGGCCGTCGTGCGGGAGACTGTCTCGGCCCCGGCGTGGCAGGCGAAGGTCCCACTGCCGAGGGTGACGACGGTCAGGCAGGTGCCGCTGACAGCGATGCTGTCGCCGATCTGAGCGGCGGCGGCAATCCCCGGGGCGCGCACGGTCACATCACGCCCGGTGGCGGTGGCGCGGACGCTCTCGATCTCGCCGACTTCCTCGATCAGCCCGGTGAACATGGGTATGCCGTTACCAACAGGTCATTGCCGACACGCCGCGGCGTCCCCTGCCGCAGTTCCACTGCCAGGGCCTCGTCCATCCGCTCCAGGCCCAGCGGGCCAATCCCCGACAGGCCCTCGGCTCCGACGAGCTTCGGGGCGTAGAACAGTCGGTACTTGTCGGCGAGCCGGGCCTTGACCAGTCCTGCCGCCAGCTCGGGGCCGCCCTCGCACAGGATGCTCATCACGTCCCGCTGTCCCAGGTGTGCCATCAGGGCTGCCAGGCTTACGTGCTGCCCCGTGGCGGGCAGCTCGATCACCTCGACCCCGGCCTCCCGCAGCGCCCGCACACGGCGCTCCGGCGCCCCTTCGGACACCGCAATGAGGCATCCGCCCGGCCCGGTCACTACCCGGGAGCGGGGTGGGGTCACGGCCCGGCTATCGGCGATCACCCGGAGCGGCTGGCGGCCATCGCGCGGGGCGGGGCGGACGGTCAACTGCGGATCGTCCGCCAGCACGGTCCCGACGCCCACGAGCACGGCATCGCTCTCGTTCCGCCAGCCATGGACCAGCGCCCGGGACTGCTCGCCCGTGATCCAGCGCGAGTCGCCGCTCGCGGTCGCGACCTTGCCATCCAGCGTCAGGGCCAGCTTCACCGTCACGAACGGTCGGCCGGTCGTCTTGTGCTTCACGTACGGCTCGTAGTGCTCGGCGATCCGCCCGCGGAGCAGCTCCTGCTCAACGACGAGGCCCGCCTGCCGCAGCATCTCCGCCCCGCCCCCTGCGCAGCGCGGGTCCGGGTCGGTCAAGCCGTAGACCACCCGCCGGATGCCGGCGGCGATGATGGCGTCGGTACACGGCGGCGTGCGACCCTGGTGGCAGCACGGCTCCAGGGTGCAGTACAGCGTCGCCCCCCGCGCGCTCTCCCCCGCCTCGCCCAGGGCCAGCGGCTCGGCATGGGGCTCCCCGGCCCTCCGGTGCCAGCCGCGCCCCAGGAGGGTCCCGTCGGGGCCAACAACGACAGCGCCAACCGGGGGGTTGGGGGAGGTGCGGCCCAGGCCCCGGCGTGCCAGCCGGCAGGCGCTACTCATCCAGCGGGAATCACTCACGGGCCGTCATGCTCGTCCGGTTTGCTCCGCAACTGCTGCTCCAAGCCCGCCAGGTTGCGGTACAACTCCGCTTGACGCTGGTGCTGGGCGCGCGCCACCTGGCGCAGGTCGAGCCACGCCAGGACGATCACCGCCAGCGGCAGCACCGTCAGCAGCCCCCAGAATCCCAGCGCCAGAAGCGGGTCGGTGAACGGCCTGACGGCGGCATAGAACACCAGGCCGATGGTCACCAGAAGCAGCACCCCCGTGACCATGCGCATGGCGAACTGGCGCCCGTTGATCAGGTGCCGCCCCCGGGCGTACGACAGGGCCTGATAGACCATGCCGATGGCGATGGCCACGGCCGCGCAGACAAAGATGACGCCGACCGGATAACTCATGTTGGCGCTCTGGAGCCTCGATGGAGGATGATAGCACAAGGGCACCGGACCTGCAACGTTGGCGGCCATGGGGGAGGGCTGCACAGAACATCTGATCGGGGAAGGAGTTAGCTGCACGTGAGACGAAGATAGGGTATGGTAAGTCCGTCGCACCGAAAGGAGCAGGTCAGATGCGAAGAGGGGCAATGCCGGCTCGATGGATCGGGCTGCTGGCAGTCGCCATCCTGCCGATCCTGGCGCAAGGGGTGGCGCCGGCGCAGTCCGTTGTCATCAACGGAGTGCCGCTGGTGACGTCGCGCACGCCGGTGACGATGGGAGGCAGCATGCTGCTGCCCATGCGTGACGTGTTCGAAGCGCTGCAGTCCGAGGTCAAGTGGTTCGCCAGTGAGCAGAAGGTCATGGCCATCCGCGGCCAGACCACCATTGAGCTATGGTTGGGCCGCACCATGGCCACGATCAATGGCACTCCCATGCAGCTCCCGGTCGCACCGACGCTTGTGAACGGGAGCACCTACGTGCCGCTGCGTTTCCCGGCCGAGGCCTTCGGCGGACAGATCGAGTGGCAGGCGGCGACCCGCACCGCTCTGATCACCATCCCGCCTCTCGGCGAGACACCGACGACGCCAGCCACGCCGACCACGCCAACTACACCGACGACGCCTGAGGTCCCCGTGACGCCGCCGGCGACGCCACAACCCGTGCTGGTTGAGGGCACGCTGGTGCAGGTGATCCCCAATCCGGCCAGCATCGTCGTTACGACCAGTGGCACCGGGCTGGCCCAGGCTATCCCGATCGGGGCCGCCACGGTCCTGACGCGCCATGCCGACGGTCAGCCGGCGCAGCCGGCGACGCTCCAGCAGGCCGAGGCGGGCGACTACGCTCAGGCATCCCTCGACGCCAACGGTGTCGCCCAGACCGTGGACCTCACGTACGGCGAGGCCCTGGGGTTCATCGCCGGCATCTCCGAGAACAGCATCCTGCTCAAGGACAACAAGGTCTACGGCCTGAGCCCCACGATCAGAGTAGTGGACCAGGCCGACAGGACGGTGGCTCTCTCGGACGTGCCCAACGGTGCGGCCGTGAGGCTGCGCTACCAGCCGAGCTCGCGCATGGTCTACGGCATGAAGGTGACCATGCCGGCACAGCCGGCGGTGACGCCCACGACGGCCAAGCCGCAGATCATCTTGCTCGGCGTCCTCAATGACAGCCCCCTGTTCAAGGCGAGTGACGTGATCCGCGTGCAGATGCAGGGCACGCCCCGCGGCGTCGCCAAAGCGTCACTGGGTGACGTCTTCCACGACCTGCCTCTCGTGGAGGCGGAAGAGGGCAACTACCGCGCCGACTTCAGCGTCCCCGCAGGGGTGAACGCGGCCAACGTCAGCCTGGTAGGCAATCTGACCGTCAACGGTGTGGCCGCGACGCCCGTTACCAGCGCGGTGCTGCTCACGGTTGACACGGCCCTCCCCGTCATCAAGGGCATGGCGCCGGCGGACGCGTCCACGATCCACACCCAGGACACCACCATCGCGGCGAGGTTCGACACCGGCGGCGGCACTGCGATCAACCCGGCCTCGGTCCAGATGCTGGTCAACGGGACCAGGGCCCAGGGCCTCAGTGTGGCCCAGGACGGTGTCACGTATGAGGCACACGGCCTGGCCCTGGGCAACGTGCGGGTGCAGGTGGTCGCGGCCGACATGGCCCGCAACACAACCGCGCGCGTATGGAACTTCACGGTCGGCCCCGCCGACCCGATCATCACTCGCGCCTGGCATGACGCCAAGACCGTGCTGACCCAGGGCAATGTGCTCTCGGTGTTCATGTTCGTCCGCGAGGCCGGGGGTGTCGCCACGTACGACATCGGCAACCTGCGCAAGGGCCTGCCGATGAAGCGCGGTGGCACCACACTGGGGTACTTCGGCACCTACACCGTCGCGGCGGGCGACCGGTTGGAGGCCGGCACCATCACCGTGCACTACCGTGATCCGGCAGGGCAGCAGGCCAACATGGACATCCCCAACAAGGTGGACATCAACACCGCTCTGCCCACCGCCCTGAAGATCACCGCCCCGGCTAACGGCAGCAAGGTCGGCAACACGATCGTCGTCAGCGGCGAGGCGCCGCAGGCCAGCCGCGTGCGCGTGACCATCACCTACACCGCGCTCACGATCGTGACCGGACAGCTCTGGCAGGGCATCGTCACCCCGAACGATCAGGGGGTCTGGACCACCCAGGGCGTGGCCAGCAGCACCGGCTTGCTGGGCAAGGCCGATGAGTACACCATCAAGGCCGAACAGCTTGATGCGACCAACACCGTCCTGGCGACAGTGCAGATCAAGCTGGTCAAGTAGCCCACACGGCGCACGTC
This sequence comes from bacterium, assembly GCA_021372615.1. Classification (NCBI taxonomy): domain Bacteria; species bacterium. The sequence continues at coordinate 22,639 of JAJFUB010000070.1, forward strand.
CAGACAAACACGAAACCGGGACAGGCAAGAGCCTGTCCCGGTTTGCTTGCGGGGGGAGAGCTACAGCGTCTCGACGTTCCGTAGCACCGTTTCCAGCACGCCGGCGCAGTAGCCGCAGCGGTGGCACTGGCGATCGCAGGTGGAGGTCTGCGCGAACCAGTCGTCGGGGAAGCGCGTGTTGTCCACGATGTACGGGGCGAAGGCCGGGCCGTAGCCGGGCTCGAACAGGTCCAGCAGGTTGCCCTGGTAGCGCCCCGCAACATAGGCCGCGATCACAGCCTCGGGCCGGGCGTGCATCCGGGTAGCCAGCTTCACGACCGGGAACAGCTCGTCGTAGTGATGCAGGTCCTCGGGGCGGATCCAGGTGCTCTGCAGCACCACCGGCCAGTGCGCCCGGTCGGACAGGTAGTTCCAGCACATGTGCGGCCGGAAGCCCTCCATCCGCACCGACTCGTCCACTTCGGCCTCGTGGGCGACGAGGTTGTCATGGAAGCTCTGGCCCGAGCAGAACGCCAGGCAGCCGCTGTTGGCGAGCATGATGAGCTTCTTGCCCGCCTCGTCGGCCCAGGCCTTTAGCTCGCGCACATACGCCATGTTGCGCTGCATGTCGCGCTGGATGTGGAAGCTGTCGAACAGGTGGCTGACAAGCTGCATGCCCTGCACGGTGCCGATGCGCATGTTGACCGAGGCGCGCACCTCAATATGCGGGTAGGCCTGCTTGACGATCCAGGCGATGGCGGGAGAGGTGGTCGTGACGATGTCCAGGCCGACCAACTCGCCCAGGTAGTCCAGGACGGAGACGACCTGGTTCTGCAGGTACTGGCTGGCGGCGCGGCCGCCGTAGCAGTTGGCGTTGAAGAGCAGGTCGAGCTTCACGCCCAGGTCGCGCAGGGCCAGCAGATCCTCCTCGAGTTGGCGCTGGCCGCCCCAGTCCACATAGCCCCGGCGCTCGGTCAGCGCCGCGCGCCCCGAGGGCATGCTTCCCCACGGGAAGTAGACCTCGGCGATGTGGTCGCGGTAGCGCGCAGCGACTTCGGCGAACGAAGGGTCGCCCGGTTCGGGCATCTGGTAACCGACGGCAAAACGCATGAGGGGTTCTCCTACGGTCTGTGCGGGCAGCGGAAGGCGAACGGCACGGCTCTGCCGTTGGTCTCGGTTCGTCTCCCTTGTGCTGCGTTGGGACGGGCCCGACAGGAGTGTCGGGCGTACCACCGCCCGGCCGGCCGGCCAGGGCTCAGTCCAGGCGCCAGGGCTGGCGCTTGCGGAAGGGGCTGTTGAAGCGGTTGCTCACGCGGCCGGTCTCCTCCAGGTGCATGAAGCAGGCCCGCATGCATCCGCGCGCTCCCTCCAGGGCGCCCGGCAGGTGGAACATCCCGTGCGAGTTGCGGTTGTACGGTATCTCTGCAGCGGCGTAGAAGCGCGTGAAGGCCTCGTCCGTGTCGTAGTCGGGTGGCGTGAAGGGCGAGAAGTGCGGGTTGGCGCCCTGGTAGCCGCTGGAGCACTTCTTCTCGTCCAGCTTGGCCCACTCATACTCGTGGCCGGCGATGTTCACCTTGACGGTCTCGGTGTCGCTGAAGGCCCCCACGGTGCAGTTGTGGACGCAGAGCTTGCAGCGGTCGCAGATCTGCCCCTCGAAGATGGGATCGGGCTCCAGGGGCGCGTCGGTCAGCAGGAACGCGAGGCGCTGGCGCGGGCCGAACTGCGGGCTCAGGAACATCTTGCTGTACCCGATCTCACCCATGCCGCAGATGACCGCGCCGATGCGGAAGTGCATCATCACATCGGGGGCCGGCCGGTCCGGCGCCACGGCGCGACTGACGGCCTGGGGGCTGCCGTCGTTGGGGCTGATGGAGGCCATGAATACCATGTTCTGGATCGGCACGGCCTCGTAGCCCTCATCCTCCAGGGCGCTGCACACGGCGCGGAGCGTGATCGGTGCGTCGCGGTAGTTGATGCCGGCATAGCCCATCGAGGGGTAGGCGCCGAAGTATGTGCCCTCCTCGATGCCGCGGAAGCAGCCGCGGTGGACGCGGAAGCCCAGGCCGACAATGGCCTTGGCTTCGGGGAAGATGTAGCGGGGGTCCATCTCCGGCGGGGCGCCCTCGAAGCGATCCATGGACCCGATGCCCACCAGGTCGGCCCCGTGGAGACGGGCGAAGTCCTTGACTTGTGCGGCAGTGACCATCGACACCACTCTTTCACAGCGCCGCTGTTGGCGGCCCCGGGATGTTGGCTGCGACCGTGGGTAGGTTCGCTGCCGGAGGGCGGAGACCTGCGCGAACGGCGTCCTCACCCCCGACCCCTCTCCCTCGCTTCGCTCCGGAGAGGGGAGTCCGCTACGACAACGTCGTGGCTTCCGCGCACAGAACCTCTGCCGTCCCCAATGCCCAATGCCTAATGCCTAATGCCCAATCCCCAATCCCCAATCCCCAATCCCCAATCACCTTGACGAAGCTGACCGCTGTTGCTATACCGGTCTTGCGCATCTCCCCGAGGCGGTAGGATGTCCACGCTCTCCACCCAACGCACGGCCCACGCCCTCCGCCACTTCACGCTGTGCGGAGCGCTCTGGTCCATCTATGGCCCGAACGCCACGCCCGCGGCGGCCCTCTTTTCCGGCTACGCGCTGAGCATCGGGATCACTGAAGCCCAGGTCGCCTTCCTGGTCAGCCTCTCGGCGCTCGTGGGCCTGTGGGAGCTGTTCGCTTTCGCCGCCAGCCGCGCCCTCGCCCGCCGGCGCCGGCTGATGGTCGGCCTGGGCATCGTCGAGATCACCTCGGCCAGTGCTGTCATCTTCGTCGGCCTGATCGCGCCTCATCTGCGCTTTGCGTGCATGGCCGTGCTGCTCGTCGTCGCCTATGCCATCGGCCACACCAACAGCCCACCCTTCAACTCGTGGCTGAGCAATGTGCTGCCTGATGAGGTGCGGGGACGGTACATCGGCGGGCGAATGTTCATCATCAGCATCACCACGATGGTGTATATCTTCCTGGCCAGCACATGGCTCGACTGGCAGCACAAGACCTACGCCGCGTTCGCCGTCATGTTCGTCATCGGCTGGATCGCCGGCATCCTGGGCTACCTGCTCCTGCTGGCCACGGCGTACCCGGCCGCCGATGAGGAGCCGCCGGAGAACCCCTGGCGCAGCCTGCGCCTGCCGTTGCGCAACCACCCGTTCCTCCTGCTGACGGCCTACTTCACCTGCTGGACCGCCGCGGGTTCGATGGCCGGCGCCTTCTACGGCGTCTACATGATCAACCGCCTGCAGCTCTCGTACGGCGTCATCGCCATCTACACCAACATCACGCTGGCGCTGATGATGGTCGGCTACCTGGCCGCGGGTAGCATCGCCCAACGCTACGGCTCCAAGCCGCTGACGCAGTTGCTCATCGTGCCCGCGGCGGCCGTGCCGCTGATGTGGGCCTTCGCCACGCCGGAGACGTATGCGTGGATCCTGCCGGTGGCCTGCCTCATCAACGGGTTCGCGGTGTCGGGGTTGGGCGTGTCGGCCAGCAACCTGCTGTACAAGGTGCTCCCGCGCGGCGAGGGCAACAGCGTGTACTTCGGGGCCTGGGCGGCGGCGCTGGCGGTGGGAGCGGCCCTGGGGCCTTTCGTGGGCGGCCTGCTCAAAAGCGCCCTGCCGACCACGGTCACCCTCGGGGGGATGGGCTTCTCGGAGTTGCAGGTGATCTTCCTGGTGGCCGCCGCCGCTCACGTCGTGGCGATCATCCTGAGTGCCGTGCTCGTCGAGGGTGAGGCCACGTCGCCGCGCTACCTGCTCGGCCAGTTCCGCGGCAACCTGCTCTACATGGCCTTCAGCTACGGCCTGTATGCCGTGGCGCGCAAGGACGAGACCCGGGCGGACGCGCTGCGGCGGCTGGGCCGGGCCGGATCGCCGCTGGTGGTGGACCGCCTGGTGCGCGGCCTGGACCATGTCAGCCCGCAGGTGCGCAAGGGCGCCATCCGGGGCCTGGGCGAGGGTCGCTTCGCCGAGGGCGTCGAGCCGCTGGTGCAGGAGTTGCAGGACAAAGAGTCCGACGTGCGCGCCGAGGCGGCCATGGCGCTGGGGCAGATCGGCGGCGCCCAGCAGCACCTGTTCACGGCCCTGCACGACGACGACCCGCGGGTCCGGCAGAGCGCCGCCACCGGCCTGAGCCAGCTTGGCACCCCCGAGGCCCGGGAGGCCCTGCTGGAGGCCCTGTGCGAGCAGCCTGACCGCACCCTCTTCCCCACCCTCGTCGAAGCCGTCGCCCGCGGTGAGGACCTCCGCGGCGTGGCGCCGGCCCTGGAGGGGCTGGCTCGGCTTACAGCGCCCGTGGTGCGGATGCACGTCATTGACGGCATCTGCCGCATCATCGGCGAGAAGAACCACTTCTATCGGCTGGCGACGGCGGACGACCTGGCCGAGGGCCGCATGAGAGAGAAGATGATGGCCCGCATCCGCCGCCTGCTGTCGCGGGTGCGGCGGGCCGATCGGGAGCAGCGTGCGGCACTCCGGGAACTGGGAGCCGAGCTGGAGCACGCGCTGGACCAGGATCGGCTGGGGGACTTCGCGGACGCGGCCCGCCGCGTGGCCACGCTCGTGGAGGGCATGGCGGAAGCGCCCGAGGTGGCGCGCCACGCGGCCCTGGCCATCCGGCTCTACCTGGACCAGGAGCGCCCGCCCCACTCCGAACGCGAGCTGGTGGTCTTCCTGGTCATCTGCCTGACGTCGCTCAGCCGCAATGTGGCGGGCTAGCCGCGGGGGCATGCCGGCCGCACAAACCACAACTGCCCACCGTCAGGCGGGCAGTTTCTTGGACGGCTCATACGGAGGGGGTCAGCCCTCGGTTGCGGCTCGCCGCCGACGCCAGGCTGCGAACACCGCCAGGCCCACGGGCAGTAGAACCAGCGTCGTCGGCTCCGGCGAGAACTCCTCCCCCGGGTAGCCCGACAGGTCCGGAGCTACGTCCACTACCCCCCTGTCACCCGCCAATGCACTCACCATCCGGAAGTAGTTGACCCCGTTCTCGTTGCCGATCGTGTCGCTCACCGACAGCGCGAACTCGACGAAGTTGTCCGGGTGCCCGGCCGTGCCGTCGCCCTTCATGGCGGCGATGTAGGTGGGGTTGTCCAGATCGAAGTTGCTCGTGACCGGGTTCCACACGTAGGCTGTCGGCGCGCTCGAGTTATCGTAGTCCCACTGGATGAAGTAGTCGACGCCGCTCCAGCGGTTGCCGATACCCCCGGTGGAGGCGTTCATGTCCACATCAAGCAACATGCGGGTGTAGATGCCCGCACCGGGCGACGGCACCGTCCCCGCCGTGTAGTACGAGAAGCAGATGCGGTTCTGGTCGGTGTCGGCCTCGTGACCGATCCAGATGATGTCGTAGGCCGCGTCGGCACTGTCCAGGTCTACCGGGTCAGTTGCGGACCAGTCCGGGCTGCCCCAGTCGGCGTCCGACCCGTCGATGGTGATGACTTCCGCGTGCGCCCACCCCGCAACCAGCACGACCACTGAGAGCGCCAGAGCAGACCGCACCATGGGAGGTCCCTTCCTGTAGCGCAAGTGGTGATGCCTCTAGGCCAGGTAGCCAGCCCACTGGCATTCGGACTATGAACGATAGCCTACCCCCATGCGCTGCAGTTGTCAATACCTCCACAGAGGCCGCGCTGCGACGTGCCCTAGCCCCGACTCAGCGCCGCGAACACCCCGAGGCCGATATACACGAACGCCGCGGCATAGCGGCTGACCCACGCCCAACGGCTGGCCCCGTTCACGCTGTGCCTGACCGTGCCCGCCAGCAGCGCCCACAGGCCGTCCCCCACGGTGGCCATCGCCACGAAGAGGACACCCAAGGTCAGCAGTTGCAGGGGCATGCTCCCCCGTGTCGGATCGGCGAACTGCGGCAGGAACGCGATGAAGAACAGCGCGGGCTTGGGGTTCAGCAGCGCCACGACGAGGCCGGAGGTGTACGTGCGGCCGAAGTCCTGCGGGGCGGCCGCAGCGGCGTCCGCTGCTCCGCTCGCCAGGACCCGCCGCACCCCCAGGTAGACCAGATACGCCGCGCCCGCGTAGCGCACGACCGCGAACGCCACCGGCGAGGACAGCACCAGCGCCGACAGGCCGAGGGCGCTGGCGACGGCCTGGCAGAGGTTCCCCGTCTCAATCCCGGCGACCGAGGCCAGGCCGGCACGGCGTCCCTGGCTGAGGCTGCGGGTCACGATGTAGAGCACGGCCGGCCCCGGCGTCGCAATCAGGATCACGGAGGCGGCCACGAACAGCGGCAGCCGGGTCAGGTCGAGCACGTCGGCTCTCTCACGGCGCGGCCACCTGCGCTGTCTTCTGCACCGTCATCCCTGACACCCACTCCCGCACTTCGACGCGCCAGGCGCCCGGCGCGGCCGTCAGCGGCAGTCGCAGCGGCAGGTCCAGCACGCCGCTTTCGACCCGCGTGTAGCGCTGGACGCCCTTCCACTCGCCCTCCGGCGAGGTCACCGTCACTTCCACGAGCTGCCGCCCGGCCACTGGCTTGCCAGACTTGTCCAGCACCCGTACCTTGAGCGGGCTCTCGGTCCCCGGCTTGAGCGTGGCCGGCAGTTCCACAGCCACCCGCGCGATGGGCTGGGGCAAGAGCGCGATCACCGCCGCCGCACCCGGCGCGAGTTGCAGCGTGAACTGCTGCTTGCCGCCATCCGTCGCCTGCCCGCCACCGGTCGCGTGGGCGCGCGTGTCCTCACGCGCGCGAATCGCCTCATGCTTCAGCACATCATACACCGCCACCCCCGCCGGCACCGTGACTGTCACGTCCTGCGGCAGCCCCCGGTCGCGCAGCGGGCCGCCGCCGTCGGCCGGCATCTGCGTGATCTTGAAGCGCTCCTGCTGTGGTCCCGGCTCGCGGTGGTCGTTGATGACGAACAGGAAGCGGGCCGCGCCGCATTCGCGGGTGTAGGTGAAGACCTGGTCCTGCGGCTCGACCTGCGCGAACCGGGGGACGCTGCCGCGCATCTGCCGGGCCCAGCCGCCCCATTCGCGTTCCTGCGTCTCCTGCGGGTCGGCCTGAGTGGCGATGGCGACGCGCTGGACGCCCGGGATGTCGGCCCGCAGCGCCTGGTCGGCGATGACCTTGCCGCCCTGCCTGGCGTAGGCCACCAGGGCCTTGTAGGTCTTCTCGGGCAGGCAGTACGCCCCCGGCACCACGACGGCCCGGTAGCGGCTCAGCCACCCCGCCTCGGCGTGGGCGTCGGTGATCCAGTCAAAGGGCAGCCGCGCGCGGGCCAGGATGCGCCCGGTGTTGCGGCTGACCCAGTGGCGTATCCAGTTGTCGGTGATGCCCGGCTGCGTGAAGTCCAGCCCCTCGGTCTCCAGCATCGCCACGGCCGGTTGTTCGAGCGGCAGGCCGCCGACGAGCGTGCCGATGGGCTCGATCAGTCCGTACGTCTCGGCCATCACTTGGTCGCAGGCCGGGTCATAGACTTCGGTCTTGCGCTCGCCGAGGCCGTAGATGCCCACGCTGTCGGACGGGCAGGCCACCGACAGCCACAGGCTCTCCCGCAGGCAGTCGGGGCTGAGGCACAGCACCTTGCGCTTGCCGCTGCCGTCATCCACCCACAGGCCGTTGCCATCGTCCCAGTAGACCGTCCCCGGCATGGCCTCGAAGCGCTTGCCCAGTAGCTTGGCCATGTTGGCCGTGTGGCTGAAGCGCGCCACGAGGCCCTCGGGGACCTTGGGGTAGCCCCAATAGTCGATCATATCCATGTCGGCGAACTGGCTCACGGCCTGGGGCTGGTCGGAGTAGTAGACGACCTGCAGCCCCTCCTGCTTCATCCAGCGCGCCAGTTGGTTGTTGAACAGCCACCAGCCCATCCCCCGCTCGCCCCACCAGTGCAGGAACTTGTAGGCGGGGACGTCGTCGCTGAGCACCGCCGGGAAGCCGCCCTCCTTGGGGGGTGCGGCATGGACCGGGCTCCGCCCGATCTCCGGTGGGATCGCCGACAGGCCCGTCTCCTGCTTCATCCAGGCGTAGAACCACGGCTCGTCCTCAGGCTTGGGGAAGGGCGGATCGCCCATCTCCGAGTTGACCAGGCAGGACCACACGTTGGGGTTCGCCATCGTGGCGCGGGCCGTGGCCCGGGCGATGCTCTCGCTGCGGCCGCGGTTCCACGGTGACCACGGATGCGGCACGGCCTCGCGGATGTCAATACGCGAGTTGGCCCACAGACCGCGCTCGAGCAGCTCGCGCTGGGCCCCGGCCCCGCCGACCACTGCCGCGTTCAGGCCGATCTTCTCCAGATCGTCGGTCCCACCCCAACCGTAGATGATGAACCGTCCCTGCGGCTCCTCGAAGACCTCGATCTCGTCCTCGACCACACACCGGGCGTCTCCCCCGCTGACCTCGACCCTGAACGGGTACCTCCCCGGTGGCATGAGCCAGGGCTTGAACTTCAGCAGCAGGGGCTTGGCGGCCGAGGCCTGGCCGGTCGCTTTGGCCCCGAAGGCCGGGGCGGCGGCGCTGATGCTGACCGTCCGGTCGGCAAGCTTGGGGGCCAGGGGCAGCACGGCCTCGGCTTCGGAGCGAAGGAAGGTCAGCCGTGCCGGCTGCCGCAGGTGCAGGGCGGGCGGGGGCAGCTCGTCGGACAGGGGCTTGTCGCGCTGGGCTAACTGGGCCACCTCCGCGTCGCTGAACCGGCGGGCAAACAGGCACACTTCGTCGAGATCGCCGGACATGGGGGCTCGCTCCAGGAAGCTGCCCCCCAGGCGGATGGTCGTGCCATAGGCCGGTCTGCCATACTCCACGCTGCAGCGCCCCAGGCGCACGCCGTCGCAGTAGGCGACGGCCTCCTGCTCGTCCCAGGCCAGGGCCAGGTGGTGCCAGCCGTCGTGCGCGCCGGGCTCCAGCAGCCGCTTGTCCAGGTCGCCGACGCTCATGCGCCCCTTCTGGAAGCGGCTGGCCCACCCGTTGCACGCGTACCACATGCCTCCGCCGACCGTCCACACCGGCGCGAACCAGCCGGTGCCGAGGGCCAGCGCCGGACCGACGGGGCGCATGCCGCCGCACTCGTCAGGCAGCGGCCGCACCCAGCAGGCGACGGTACCGGTGCGGCCCTCGAAGTCGCAGCGATCCGCTGCGAAGTCCAGCCATCCTGCCGGGAGGCGCTCCCCGCCCGGGAGCCAAGTCGTGGGCGCGGTGTTGGAGGTCGGGTAGACCGCGACCTGCTCGAGCTGCAGGCTGTCCGCCAGCACGGCCGCCGGCGCCCCCTCCAGCAGCTCCAGCCCGCCCACCAGCTTCTGCGCCTTGCGCCGGTTGTCCAGCTCCAGCAGCGCCATGACGCGCTGCCACTGGCCGCTCAGGACCAGTTCCCCCGGCTGCGTCACAGTGGCGAAGGGTGGCGTGACCTTGGCCTTGGGATCCTTCTCCAGCGCGGTCTTGTTCGCGGCCTCGATCGTCTCGCGCCAGTTACCACCCTCCAACTCGTCCCGCAGCGTCAGCCGTACCTTCGCGCCGGGCTTGTCGGCGCGCAGGTACGCGGAGAGTACAAACGTCATCGTGGGGCGGTGGGGGTTCTGGGCCTGGAGGTCGCGGGGCGACAGCGTCCACAGCACGCCCGGGGCCGGAGCGGCGGCCTGCAGGGCGCTGCCCTGCTTCGCGGACTTCGGAGGCAACGTCGTGAGTCGCACGTTCGGACCTGCCACGAAGCCGTCGAGGCCGGTGTCCACGGAGGCCTGGTTGGCGGTCAGCAGGTTCGCGCGGGCGGGCTCCATCCGGTAGGCGCGCAGGAACCGCCCCGGCACGCGCGGTCGTTCGGGGAGTTCCAGTCGCCAGCCCCGCCCGCACTGCCCGCTGTACCCGTCCTCAAAGCCGGTGTAGAAGATCAAGCCAGAGACGTCGGCCCGGCACGCGGAGAGCGCGCAGACGAACCAGAGCGGCCACAGGCGACGCATGGGAAGCCTCCAGGGGGGAAGGGGCTAGCTGGTGTCGCGGAGATGCTCGTGGGGGTTGACGCCGATGCTCAGCAGGTACTCGTCAATGGCCCGGTGCTTGGCGAGCGCCGTGGCCAGGGTCACCAACTCCGCCGGGTCGGTCTCGTGCAGGTCTACGGTGCCGATCTGGGCGAGCTCGTGCAGGCAGGCGCGGAAGTCCACCGTCCGTGTTACCTTCTCGCCGCGGATGGTGTCATCAATCTCGATCTCCACCGTTGCCGGCAGCTCAATCTTGGTCAGCAGACGGGCGCGAATGGCCATGGGTTCATCTCCGTGAGGTGCAGTAGAGAGAGTGGAGCGGTACAGATAGTCGTGCGGTGTTGCCAGCCCCCTAACGCTTGGGCAGCGCCTCCAGGAGTACGTCGAAGCTGCGCTCGGCGGCGGCCTTCAGGTCGTCGAGACGGCTTCCCCCCTGGTCGCGGTCGCGGGCGGCCAGCGAGTCCGCGAGGCAGTGCTCCAGGCGCTCGGGCGTCACCTCATCCAGGTGCAGCACCGGCAGACCGCCGCGGCGGGCAAATACGTCCACTTTCGGGTCGTACGAGATCGCCACCGCCGGGGTCTGCACGGCAGCGGCGAAGATCATGGCGTGCAGGCGCATGCCGATGACGGCGCGCGCGCCTTTGATGACCGCCACGGAGTCCGCGGGACTGAGCAGGTCGCGCGGCAGGTGCACCCGGTTGGGCAGCATGCGCGACAGGTCCAGGGCCAGCGGCAGATCGCGCTCGAACTGGAAGGGCAGCACCAGCAGGGCTTCGTCGCGGCGGCGTAGTAGCTCCACCAGATGCGGCAGGAGAGCCTGCAGGCCCGGCCATTCGCGCAGGGCGATGACCATGTAGGGCTGGTCGGGCGACAGGTCAAGCTGCCGCAGAAGCTCCTCACGCCGCTCCTCATCCGAGGGCGCAACCAGCAGCCCGGGATCCGCGGTCACCTGGACCTCGGGCCGCGACAGACCCCACTCGCGCAGCATCCGTGCCGACTCGTCATCGCGCACGGTGACGGCCCGCGCCCGACGCAGATTGCGCACCGTCACACCGCGCAGAAAGGCGCTCCGCAGCGGCCCGATGCCCTGCGCGAAGATCATGTACGGGGTGCGTGCCAGGCGCGCCATGTGCAGCACGCCCAGGTAGTAGATGGGCGACTGGGGGCTCGTCACGTCCTGCAGCAGGCTGCCCCCGCCCTGGATGAGGAAGTCCGCCCGGCGCAACTCGGACCAGATCACCGGCGTGCGCCACCGGTCTGCGGCATCCACACCGTACTCAGCGCTCGTAGCCGGCGGATCAGCCGACAGGACACACAACTCCACCTCCGGCAAGCGGCGGCGTAGGCCCTCGATGATCCCGGCCAGCACCGCCTCATCGCCGGTATTCCGGAAGCCGTAGTAGCCTGACAGGAGTATCCTCATACGCGCTCCGTCCACCAGATTGCACGTAGCAGCCGCTCGCCTACCCATTTCGCCGCCAACCACACGATTCCTACCAGAAGACCGACCCAGATTCCGTTGATGACCCGCAGCAGGGAGATGGACAGCGGTGTGTGCAGATGGCAGAAGGTGTTCGTCAGTGAGATCAACCCGATGGTCCCGAACGTGAGCCATACCCAGGCCGTGCGTGGCCGCCCCCGGAGCAGCAGCGTCAGCCCCAGCAGCAGCGCCGGGAAGCCGAACAGGATCTCCTTGGTGCGCGGGCGCACGACCAGAATCTGGTCGAGCACCGCCCGCAGCTTCAGTTCCAGACCGGACACCTCGACGGCTGACTCATTGCCCGAACGCATGATCATGAAGGCCACCAGCCCCAGCACCACAAACACGGCGATGGCGTGCCAGTACTTCACCAGGGCCTCGCCGGCATTCACCAGGCCGCTGCGCAGTCCGGCCCAGCCCGTGGGAGGGGTCACCGACCCCGATCCAGGCAGGTCGCGGTCGGTGACCGCTCCCACGGCACCGTACGTCCTCCCGACCATCACGCCCAGCACCAGCACCAGCGGCAGCAGTTGCGCCAGCTTCACGCCCCGGAACTGCCCGATCTGCATCATGTAGGCTGACGAGCTCAGCATCCCGGCCACCAGCAGCCCGCCCAGCGCCGTGAGCGCGGCGGTGAGGATGACGAGGCCGATGGCCTTCCAGGCCGGCGCAGGTCGTGGGGCCCCGTCGGTGTTGCCGACAGCCCACGACTCCCCTGCAGCCCTGGCCCGTGACGCCACGACCAGGATCGCCAGCGTCGGGAAGATGGCGGCCGCCAGCAGCGGGAAGGCCGCCTCGGCGAGCCCCCGGGCCGCAACGCTCGCACCCACACCCGCGACGGCGCCGAAGGCGCCCAGGCCCCAGAACCAGCAGTCGCGGGGCCGCAGCATTTCCATCAGTAGCCACAGCCCCCCGCCCACGACGCCGAGGACCATGAGCATCAGCGCCGGCCGCGGCACGCTCAGCGGCCGGAAGGGCTGGGGATCGCCGAACTGATAGCCGGCCTTCGCCAGGGCGTCGTGGATGCTGCGCACGTACGCGAGGTTGGCCTCGACGATGTCGGGCTGAGGGCTCAACATCAGGCGGATGTAGCACAGACGGATGTTGCGCTCGGTGACGCCGAGCGTGAAGCGGTCCAGCCCCCGCGAGGGCGACGTCTTGAGCATCTCTTCCTGGCTGATGCTGTGGGTGCGGATGATCTGGTACTTGAGGGCCGCTGCGAGATTGGTCGCCCCGTCCTGCGGGACAAGCTCCACGAAGGCGAACTCCAGGTGGTTGCGGTCGATGATCTCAGCGGTCTGCTTCGCCAGGCCCGCCCCGCCGGCCACGGAGACGCCGTTGAAGAGCACGGTGTCGCTCAGCTCCCGCGCCTGTCGCATGGAGCCCTCGACGGCCTCGGGGGTCAGCAGGAAGTCGGGCATGGGCCGCGCGACCATGAGGAGACCGGCTTCGCGGATCATCTGCACGGTGTCGGGGTCGTACCCGACGCCGAGATCGAGCATCGTGAGCGCCATCTGCGGCACGACGAGGCCGGGCCCCCAGCCGAGGTACGGCCGGTCGGGCACCAGCGGCGCCGAGGCCCCGCCCTCGTAGGCGCCCGGGAGCTTCGCCATCAGCGCCGTCGTGACGCCCCGGTCATATGACCCCTGGAGCAGGACCATGCCGGGCGGTACGGGGGGTCTGTTGGGTGCAGAGAGGCGTCCCGTCTGGAGGAACTCGCCCAGCGTCCGCTCGCTCACCGCCACGTGGGTCATGCCCGCCTGCTTGACCTGGTCCAGCAGACGCTCCGGCCGCTGCCGCGTCAAGGCCGCCAGTTGCCGCACCTCGACATCATCTACACACAAGGCGACGGTCTTGTTGGCGCGCTCAACGGCCATGCGGTTCCTGGCGCTCCACAGCGCGCCCATCAAGCCAAGCAGGAGAAGAGCGGCGACGGCGATGCGTTGAGACAGGGTCATCTGCGGTGTCCTTAGGGGGTTTGGGGCATTATAGCAGTCGAAACGAGGCGGGGGCAACCAGGCCCGTGGGGGTCACCGGGCGCTGTCGTCGCCCTCGGAGGCCGGGGGGGCGGCGACGGCGGCCCGGGGCAGTCCCACCCGGTAGTGCAGGCACACCAGCCGAATGGCGATGACCAGGAGCATGACCACCGGCATGGCGACGGCCTGGGGCACACGCCACTGCGCCAGTCCCCAGAAGAGGGCGGCGCCAACGATACAGGCTGAGGCGTAGACTTCCTTGCGCAGCACGACGGGCACGTCGGCGGCCAGCACGTCGCGGATGATCCCGCCGCCAACACCCGTCAGGGTCGCCAGCACCACCGTCCCCGCCGGCCCGATTCCAGCCGCCATGGCCTTGCTCGCGCCGATGACAGTGAAAGCCCCCAGGCCGACGGCGTCAAACACCAGCAGCAGCGTCTCTCCCCGCGCTACCAGGCGATAGAGCGCAAACACGAGCAGCGCGGCGGCCAGCGAGAGCAGGATGTAGTTGGCGTCGCGGAACCAGAAGGGCTGCTGGCCGAGCATGACGTCGCGGATGGTGCCGCCACCGATAGCCGTCACGACGGCCAGGACGCTCAGCCCGAAGACGTCCATGTCGCGCCGCGCCGCCTTCAGGGCGCCGGACACGGCGAAGGCGAAGGTGCCCAGGTAGTCGAGGATGGTCAGGATGAGCACAGGTGCCTGCTTTGGGGAGGAACTGTTGTTCGGGCGTCAATGGTGAGGCAGCAGGGGAGCCGGGTGACCGGCTCCCCTGCGGGCTGTCATCGAGTGTCGCTTAGCCGAAGGTCGCCGTCCACGTGCCGTCGCTACCGTCCGAGTTCTTCCAGGTTCCGGAAGCGCTGGTGGAGGAAGCGGTGCCCTCGATCAGCACGAACATGTCTTCGTCGTTCACGCCGGCGGCGATCTGGCCGTCGCCGGTCACGACCCCGTGCACATCGTAGGTGGTCCCGCCCACAGTGATGGTGCCCGACACGACGCCATCGGCGCCCACCGCGATGTTCCCCGTGCCGGTGGCGTCACCGGCGATGTTGATGCTCAGGTTGTAGGCGGTGCCGGTTCCGTTAGCCCGCCAGAGGTCCACGGGGCCGCTCTCGCCGCCGCCGCGCCACGTGCCGCTGCCGGTGTCATCGGTGTCGAGGTCGCCGGTGACTGTGGTGGTCGTGCTGCCCTCCGTCATCTGGATCCGGAAGGAGCCGCTCTCGCTGGTAATGCTGCCCACCAGCGTGCCCGATTGCGCAACGGTGACCTTACCCAGGACAGCGGCGCCGTCGAACTCCTGCAGGTAGATGTTGCCGTCTTCATCCACATTGAACACGCCGCCGCCGCTCGGATTCCCGCCGGGGTCGTAGCCCACTGCGGCCCAGGTGCCAACAAACTCCGCAGGCACCACGAAGGCCCCATCGCCGTCGTCGCTGCCACACCCACAGAGCAATAGTCCGACCAGGGCAACTGCCACCACGAGTACCGCCATTAGCTGTCTAGACATCACAACCACTCCTTCACTGTTGCACCGGCCACGCCGGTGAGTCTCCCCATGCTCTGTGCGATGCTTCGGCGCACGATGCCGGTACACCTTCCTCTTCCCCTTGATATCTGGACGGCGCCCCCTTTACGCGGGGAGGTATTGGCGTCTGCTTCGCGAATGCTCTCCCCGCACGGAACCGCAGACGGATCAGCCGGGAAGGAGACTGCAAGATGAGACGGATCAAGATGGGCGTCATCGGGCTGGGATGGTTCGGGGAGAAGCATCTAGAGGCCCTGGAGACCATTCCGCAGGTCGAGATCTACTCGCTGTGCACGCGCACCGAGTCACGCCTGCTGGAGCTCCAGGACAAGTTCGGCGCGACCAAGGCCTTCACCGACTACAACGAGATGTTGGCCGACCCGGAACTGGAGGCCGTCAGCGTCACCACCCTGTGGGACCAGCACAAGGCCCCGGCCGTGGCGGCGCTGCAGGCGGGTAAGAACGTGTTCCTCGAGAAGCCCATGGCCTCGACCGTGGAGGACTGCGAGGCCATCGTGGCCGCCGCCAACGCCACGGACAAGGCCTTCATGACCGGCCACATCGTGCGCTTCAACCCGCGCTATGCTGCTGGCAAGGACGCCATCGCCGAGGGCAAGATCGGCAAGATCGTCTCGATGTACGCCCGCCGCAACATCCCGGCGTGGGTCGGCGCGAGCGTGCTGCCCAAGATCGGCCCCATCATCGGCGACGGCGTCCACGACACGGACATCCTGCTGTGGTACTCGGGGGACAAGGTCGTCAGCGCCTACGCCCAGACGACCGATGTGCGCGGCCTGGGCCACCCGGACATCGGCTGGACGATGTACCGCATGGCTTCCGGCGCCACGGCGGTCCTGGAGAACGTGTGGTTCCTGCCCGACACCACGGCGATGCAGATTGACGAGCGGATGGAGATCATCGGGACCGAGGGCTCGGTGCACGTGCACGAGACTCACCCGAACTTCTCGATCTGCGACAAGACCGGGTGGCACTCGGTGGACACCACCTACTGGCCGAAGTTCCAGGGCCGCCTGACCGGGGCGCTGGTGGATGAGCTGACGTACTTCTCCAACTGCGTGATTGACGGCCGCAAGCCGACGATCATCACCCCTGAGGAGAGTATGGCCGCCGTCAAGGCGTGCCTGGCGGCCGAGGAGAGCGCCCGGACGGGCAAGGTCGTGATGCTGTAGAGATCGTGGCAGGAGACGAGCACGCGTCTGTCGCAGACGCGCAACGCGCAGTTGCGGTATCGCCCCGGAGGTGAGTTGCCGTGAGGAAGGGATTCACGCTGATTGAGTTGCTGGTCGTGATTGCCATCATCGCGATCTTGGCCGCGATTCTGTTCCCCGTGTTCGCCAAGGCACGTGAGAAGGCTCGCCAGTCCAGCTGCCTGTCGAATCTGAAGCAACTGGGCCTGGCAGCGATGCAGTATGCTCAGGACTATGACGAGCGGATCGTGAAGTGCTACCTGTACTGGAGTTCGACGTTCAGCCAGACGCAGTACCGCTGGTACTGGCAGGCCAACAGCAACCCGGGCATGCTATGGCCGTACGTCAAGAACAGCCAGGTCTTCATGTGCCCGAGCGTCGGCAAGCACGCCTACGGCATCAGCTTCGTCGGCCAGACTGGCGCGGACCCGGGGACGGCGATTGGCACCATCCAGAGCCCGGCTGAGACGGTGCTGTTTGCCGACTCCCTCCTCTGGCACGGAGACCCCGATACCGGTATGGGCGGAGATAGCGTCCCCGGCAAGGTCTTCAAGTACTCGGACCGCAACAGTGCCGGGCGTCTGACCAGCGGCTGCTATGGCGGCGGGTTGGTGGCCAAGCGACACAACGATGGCGCCAACTTCGCCTTCTGCGACGGGCACTGCAAGTGGATGCAGCCCATGGCCACCGAGAGCCCGGTCAACATGTGGGACCTGCTGTAGAGCCGCCAGGCACGTGCCCCGGGTCGCTCGCCGCACTGCCGGCGGTCTCCGCTGCCCGGCGGCCAAGGGCGTGGCGGTGCTGAAGCTGCGGCGCGAGATTGCGGTAGCGGTGGGCCCGGTCCGCATCGGGCCCGCCGCTGCCTCTGGGGACGTGAGCCATGCCGGACGGGATGGAACCTGCTGAGCGGTCTGGGCCTCGGCGCCCTCCCGCCCCCCCGGCGCGCGCCGACCGCCTGCTCAACCTGACGGTGGCCCTCGCGCTCTCGGCCGTCATCCTGCATCGCCTGTCGCTCCCCGTGGCCGATGTGGATATCTGGCACGAGATGGCGCTCGCCCGAGAGATCGTGACGACCGGCCACGTCCCGGCCCACGATAGCTTCGCGTACACGCCCACGCTGCCTGTCGTCGTGCACCATGAGTGGGGCGCGGGCATGATCGCCTACGCCGCCAGCCGTCTGGGGGGCGCGGCCGGTGTGCTGATCCTGCGCCTGGCCCTGATTGCCGGGCTGTGCTGGGTGTGCTGGCTGGCGGCGACACGCCGGGGCGCCACGATGAGTTTGCTGCGCTTCGCGGCCATCGTGGCCGTACTGCTGGCCGACGTCGGCTTCGCCACCGTTCGCGCGCAGCAATACTCGTTCCTGTGCGCCGCTTTCCTGCTGTTGTGGCTCGACCGCGACCGCACGGGGGACCGCCGCTGGGTGTGGCTGTGGCTGCCGCTCACTGTGCTGTGGGCGAACGTCCACGCCGGCGTGACGTTCGGCGTGGGGCTGCTGGCGGCCCACACCGCGGAGCAATGGCTGCGTCGTCGCCCGGTGGGGCATCTGGTGGGGATGGGCGCGGCCATGGTGGGGCTGATGGCCGTCAACCCCTGGGGGTGGCACTACTACAGCTACCTATGGCGCGCCACGACGATGCCGCGTCCCCTGGTGACGGAATGGGCGCCGCTGCTGGAGGCAGCCGATCCGGCCCGCCTGGCGCTCTTCGTGGCTTCGCTGCTGGTGGCGGGCTGGACCGTCTGGCGGACCGGGTGGCGGCGCTTCGAGGGCCTGCTGGTCCTGCTCCTGACGGCCGCCGCGGCGCTGGACTCATATCGCCTCGTCTGCTTCTACGCCATCGCGTGGTTCGTCTATGTGCCGCCTGTCCTGGAAGCTGAACTGCGCCAACGGCCAGGGGGCAGGGCGCTGCTGGAGAGCTACAGCCCGCGCGACCGGATGCAGTTCGTCGTCTGGGGTTCCGTCGCAGTGCTATTCGTCGGTCTGGCCGCAGGACAGCAGCCCTGGCGGCTGCGTGTGCCCGGCACACCGCTGGTAGGTGAGTGGCTGCCCGTGTATCCAGTCGGCGCAGTGGACTACCTCGCGGAACACGGGTACCACGGTAACGTGCTGACGTGCTTCGAGTGGGCGGCGTACGTCTCCTGGCGGTTGTCCCCGGCGGTGAAGGTCTCCTTCGACAGCCGCTACGAGGTGGCGTACCCCCCGGGCGCGCTGGAGCGGGACAAGGCCATCTATGCCGCTGCTCCGGGGTGGCCGCAACTGCTGCTGGAGTACGGCACCACCGCCGCGATCGTGCAGCGCGACCAGCCCCTCGCGGCGGCTCTGCCGGGCCCGACGGGGTGGCGGCGGGTCTACCGGGACGAGGTCTTCGAGGTCTGGGCGCCGGTCGGGACACCGGGCCTGCCGCCAGGCGAGGTGATACACCGGGCCCGGGATGGAGTGTTCCCCGGCGGCTAGTCTTCCGCCAGCGAGAAGTACCGGTAGGTCAGCGCCGTCGGCTTGTACCACTTGGCGTGGCCATCCAGGAAACAGGCGTTCAGGCCGTTGTTGTGGATGTTGTACATGGGGTCGGTCGGGATCTGGTAGGGCCGATCATCGTTGCCGTCAATGCCGCCGTCGTCCTCCGTCGCATCGAACAGCACTAGCGTCTCAGCCGGCACCACCGCCCGGGCCAGCGCCAGCCCCGAGTACCCCAACTCCCCTGCGTTGAAGCCGTAGCTCCACCAGCGCCCCGAGGCCGTCGGTGGCGCTGTGTAGCCTGAGTCCGACGGGCACTTGAGGATCTGGTAGTTCTTGACGTAGGGGTTCAGGCGCATCTGGAAGGTGTACCAGCGCCAGTCGGTGATGCCCGAATCGCCGTCATCGTGCGGCGGGATCATCTCGTCGTAGTCCTGGGCGTAGGACATGACCGCGGTGCCCAGTTGGCGCACGTTGGAGAGACAGGCCGTCTGGCGCGCCTTCTCCCGCGCCTTGGCGAACACCGGGAAGAGAATGGCGGCCAGGATGGCAATGATGGCGATGACGACCAACAGCTCGATCAGGGTGAAACCGTGCCGTGCCATGGTACACCTCGCGCTTCGTCTGGTATCGCGGCGCAGGGCTGCCTGCCGTCGGTGTTACCTTCGTGACGCACTTGCCCGGTACCTGCCGCAAGAGCCGCGTCATCCCCGCAGATCTGAAGGGCAGCCGAGGCGAGAGTTAGGGCGATCGAAACGCCCCGCAGACACGGGTCAAACGCGCCTTCCTCGGTTGACAAAGCCCCGTCGCCGCCATATACTCATAGTCCGTCTTCGACCGTAGCAGCTACGGGAGGCCGGATCGCAGGTGTTGATCCGGCTTCGTTCTTTTGGCGGAGGCTCGCATCCACTGCACACGCAAGCCTCCACCCGAGCAACCTGCGGGCGGCGCCTGCGCCGTACCGCCGTGTTTGCGTGCATGTTGCCTGTCACATGTTTGAGTCACTGACCGATAAGCTACAGGCCGCCTTTCGGCATCTTTCCAGCCATGGGAAGCTGACGGCCAAGGACGTCCGCAACGGGCTCAAAGAAGTCAACATGGCCCTGCTGGAAGCGGACGTCAACTACCAGGTCGTCAAGCAGTTCGTCCGCGATGTGACGGACGAGGCCCTGGGCGAGAAGATCCTGTCAGGCCTCAACCCCACCCAGCAGATCGTGGGGATCGTGCACGAGAAGCTGGTGCACCTGCTGGGCGACGCCGCTGTGCCGATCAAGCTGGCGTCCAAGCCACCCACCGTTGTGGTCATGGCCGGCCTGCAGGGCAGTGGCAAGACGACCACCGCGGGGAAACTCGGCCGGTTGTTTGTGCGGCAGGGACACCGCCCCTTGCTCGTGGCGGCGGACATCTACCGCCCGGCGGCCATCGAGCAGTTGCGCCAGGTGGGCGCTGGCGCCGAGATCGACGTCTTCACGCTGGAGGGCGCCAACCCGGTCGAGATTGCCCGGGCCGGCGCGACGCACGCGGCGAACCACAACTTTGACGTCGTCATCATTGACACCGCCGGACGCCTGCAGATTGACGAACAGATGATGCAGGAAGTCCAGGACATCGAGCGCTCCTTCGCCCAGACCGAGACGCTGCTGGTCATTGACGCCATGACCGGGCAGGATGCCATCAACGTCGCGGCGGAGTTCGGCGACAAGCTCAAGCTCGACGGCCTGGTCCTGACCAAGCTGGACGGCGACGCTCGCGGCGGCGCGGCCCTGTCGGCGCGGGCCGTGACCGGCGTCCCCATCAAGTTCGTGGGCGTGGGCGAGAAGCTCGACGGGCTCGAGGTCTTCCATCCCGACCGCATGGCCCAGCGCATCCTGGGCATGGGCGATGTCCTGACGCTGATCGAGAAGGCCCAGCAGGCCGTTGACGGCGAGCAGGCGCTCAAGCTCCAGAAGCGGATGCTGTCGGCGAAGTTCGACCTGGAGGACTTCCGCGCGCATCTGGCCAACGTCCGCAAGATGGGGCCGCTCGACCAGGTCATGAAGCTCATCCCCGGCGCCCAGAAGATGATGGGCAACATGATGCCGGAGGACTTCGACGAGCGCGAGATGGACGTCGTGGACGCCATCATCTCCTCGATGACCAAACAGGAGCGGCGTAACCCGGATGTTCTCAACGCCAGCCGCAAGCGGCGCATCGCCGCCGGCAGCGGCACCAGCGTGCAGGACATCAACATCCTGCTCAAGCAGTTCCGCGAGCTGGCGAAGATGATGAAAGCGATGTCGTCGGGCAAGCCGGTCAACATCGGCGGCATGCGCATCGGCAGGATGTAACGGCGCGCGTCATCGCGCCATGGCCACATCGGTCGCACTGGGGCGCGCAACGCGCCTCCTTCACATATCTCGCCATCCCCCGGAGTGTCCGGGGCTGCCAGGGCGAAAGGGAGCAACCGAATTGGCGACTCGCATTCGACTCAAGCGTACCGGATCCAAGAAGCAGCCGTACTACCGCCTGGTCGTGGCCGACCAGCGCAGCCCGCGCGGCGGCCGCGCGATTGAGGACCTCGGCGTCTACGGCCCGGTCCTCAACCCCCCGCTGGTGCAGGTCAACCAGGAGCGCGTGCTCCACTGGCTGATGCAGGGCGCACAGCCCTCGGACACCGCCCGCTCGATCCTGTCGAAGCTGGGCATCATGGCCGCCTTTGCCGAGGCGCAGAAGGCGCGCAAGGCAGCGAAGACGGAGTAGCGAGCGTGGCCATGCGCGCGTGGGGACACGCGCGCCCACGTGGTGACATTGGCGGCCACGCGGAGCAACCATACCCATGGACTGGGGCCGGATATGAACGAATTGGTTGAGTACATGGTCAAGTCCCTCGTGGACGACCCGGCCAAGGTGCACGTCAACCAGATCGAGGGCCAGGGCGTCACGATCTATGAGGTCTCAGTGGCGCCGAACGACCTGGGCCGCGTGATCGGCCGCCATGGCCGGATCGCCAACGCACTGCGCACGGTCGCCAAGGCCGCGGCCAGCAAGCACGACAGCCGGGTCACGATCGAGATCATGTCGTAGCGGCGCGATTCATCGCGCCGCGCACAATCGAGCATCAGGGACGGGGACAGACCCCCGTGGGCGCGCCGCGCCCGTCATGTTGGGGTCAGTCTCCCCTCGTTGGAGGCGGATGATGGGCGTTCAAGTCAAGCGGACGGTGATCCTGCGGGCCATCGTCACCGACGAACTCAAGCAGCAGGTCAGCGACGAGTTGCAGGGAGCGGCGGATGAGATCGAGCAGCGCGTACAGCAGCTCGACTTCTCCACCAAGGCCTACATCACGGACCTGCAGCGGGCCGACCTGCAGCGCGCCATGGCGGTGCGCAAGCAGATCGAGGCCGAGAAGCAGAAGCAGAACGAACTGCGCGACGCACTGCTGGAGCGCAAGGCCCAGGTTGCCGTCCTCCAGAACGGCCAGGAGGTCATCCGCGGCACGCTCGAGAGCTACGTGGAGATCAACGAGGGCGACGATCTCTCCGTCCTGCTGGGCGGCACCGAGATTGTGACCAAGGACGGCATCGTCATCGAAATCCGCCAGCGCAGGCCGGAGGAGATCGTCGAGGCCGAGGAGACACCACTGCTGGTCACGCCGTCCCATGAGCCGTCACGCGAGCAGTGAGTATGACGTTCAGGTCGGTCGCGTCCTGGCTCCGCATGGCCTGCGCGGCCTCGTTCGCGTCCTGCCGCTGACTGACGTACCGGACCGTCATCGCACCTTGAAGCAAGTACTGGCGCGTGGGCCGGGACATCCTGGACCGGCCAGTGGGTCGTCCGGGACATCCGACCCCACGCGGCGCGAGCAGTTCCTGACTGTTGAGCGGGCTGAGCCCGCCCGGCACGGCCTGTGGCTGGTCCGCTTCGAGGGCATTGAGGACCGGACGGCGGCCGAGAAGCTGCAGGGCGCCGAGCTGTTCATCCGCGATGAGGACCTCCCCCCCCTCCCGGAGGGGCGGTACTACATCCACCAGATCGTGGGCCTGCAGGTCCGCACGGTGGACGGGCGGGAACTTGGGCCGGTGACCGACGTGTTGCAGACCGGGGCCAATGACGTGTACGAGACGCCCGCCGGGTTGCTGCCGGCGACCGCCGAGGTCATCAAGCACATTGACCTGGAGGCGGGAACGATGCTGGTGGACCCGCTCCCAGGGATGATTGATGAGCCCGAAGATGCGGATTGACATCATCACCATCTTCCCGGATTTCGTGCGCCAGGCCCTGTCGTTCAGCATCGTTGGCCGGGCCATCGCGGCCGGGACCATTCAGGCCCGGGCGCATGACCTGCGGGACTACACCCACGATGCGCACCGCACCGTGGACGACACCCCGTATGGCGGCGGGCCGGGGATGGTCATGAAGCCCGAGCCGTTCTTCGAGGCGGTGGAGGCCATCGCCGATCCGGAGCGGGCCCATGTGGTGCTGCTCACGCCGCAGGGGCGGTCGTTCGACCAGACGGTGGCGCGGTCGCTGTCGCAGCGAGAGCAGCTTGTCTTGCTGTGCGGTCACTACGAGGGTGTGGACGAGCGGGTCGCGACGTTGGCCCATGAGCAGATCTCGCTGGGCGATTTCGTCCTCACCGGCGCGGAGTTGCCGGCCCTGGTGGTGACCGATGCCGTCGTCCGGCTGTTGCCGGGTGTGCTGGGCAATGAAGCGTCGCCGCTGGACGAGAGTTTCAGCGGCTTGCTGGAGTATCCGCAGTATACGCGCCCCCCGGAGTACCGTGGGCTTTGTGCGCCCGAGGTGCTGACGGGGGGAGACCATGCGCAGGTGCGGCGCTGGCGGCGTCGTGAGGCGCTGAGACGCACACTGGAGCGGCGACCGGACTTGCTGGCGACCGCTGAACTGAACGAAGAAGACTGGCGGCTGTTGCGCGAGCTGCAGGCCGCGGAAGATTGAGGTGTTCCTGATGATCAAAGCCCAACTCGAGTACGTCGCGAGCAAGCACCTGAAGCAGGACCTGCCCGAGTTCGCCCCCGGCGACACTGTGCGCGTCAACGTGAAGGTCGTGGAGCGCGTCCGCAACCAGGACCGCACCCGCCTGCAGGCGTTCGAGGGCATCGTCATCGCCCGGCGCGGCAATGACATCAACGAGGAGTTCACGGTCCGCCGCGTTTCCCATGGCGTCGGCTGCGAGCGCACCTTCCCGATCCATTCGCCGGTCATTGACAGCGTGAACGTGGTCCGCCATGGCGACGTGCGCCGGGCCAAGCTGTACTACCTGCGCGACCGCGTCGGCAAGCGGGCCCGGGTCCGCGAGCGCGCGCGCCGGTCCAAGGAAGTCGAGGCCGCCGAGGCCGCCAAGGCGGCCGCCGCCGCCACGGCAGCGGCTGAGAGCGCGGCTCAGGCCGAGGACACCGCCAGCGACGCGCCGGAGACTTCGGCCGAGAGTTAGGGCGCTGCCTCGGCGCCAGCGAGAGCATCGTGTGGGGCAGGCGGTCCCGCCTGCCCCATTGCTCCATACCCATGCCAGTGCTCAACGGTCGCGCCGACAAGTGCCGTTGTCCGCTGCAACGCACCACAGCATCACCGCAAAGAAGACTGGCTCATGCTTGCTTTCGACAGCCCCTGGTGGATTGTCAGCGCCATCGCCTTGACCGGCGCTCTGCGGGTCTGGATGGCCAACCTGGTGTCCCTGCCCAAGTGGGTGAGTTGGGTGCTGGTGGCCCTGGTGCCGATCAGAGTCGGGTGGCGGATGCGGGTGTGGTTGAACTCCCCGATGATGCCCGTCTCCCCCCCGGTGATGGTGCTGATCCTCATCGCCACGGCGGTCGCCGTCCTGTACCTGTTCGACACCGACCGGGCCCGCAAGCACAAGCCCGGCATCATCGAGCTGATCGACTCGGCGCTCATCGCGCTGCTCCTGGTCTTCTGCATCCTCCGCCCCTTCGTCATCCAGGCCTTTTTCATCCCCTCGGCCTCGATGGAGAACACGCTGCTCATCAACGACCGCATCCTGGTCAACAAGTTCTCGTACTTCTTCCGCGAGCCCCGGCACGGGGACATCATCGTGTTCCGCGCCCCGCCCCAGGCGGACCCGGGGAAGAAGGACTTCATCAAGCGCGTCATCGGCGTGCCCGGAGACCACATCTCGGTTCACGACGGCAAGCTGTGGCGCAATGGTCAACCCGTGAACGAGCCGTACATCCGCGAGACGCCGCTGTACGCCTGGCCGGTGGTGGGACGCGACCAGTTCGCCACCGGGGTGCTGGCCGACGAGAACGATGGACGACGCTGGATCGTGGATGACCACGGCCTGCGGGTGACGGTAGGCGAGGTCATCGTGCCCCCCAGGGCGATCCTGGTCATGGGTGACAACCGCAACGACTCCAACGACAGCCATGCCTGGACCGACCCGGACACCGGTGCGTCTGCGCCCTTTGTCCCTCGTGAGAACGCCCTGGGCAAGGCCGAGGTCATCTTCTACCCCTTCCCGCGCATCCGCCTGACACGCTGAGGAGGCCCGGCGCAGGTGCTTTGCGGCCGCCGCGGGGAACCTCGCGCGGCCCGCAGGCTACTCTAGCTCGGGGGATTGTCGTTTCCGTCGAGGAATTGCCGCGTTTGTCTCGCACCCGTAGGGTAAGATATCGTATAATGCCGGAGCCGGTTTCCGCCTGCGCGGAGGGAAGACTTCCCCGACCGGTCGTCCGTCGGCATCGCCTGAAGTGCTAACGCCCTGTTTCCTGAAGGGGGCAACGACATGATTCTACTTCGTGGGTTGTGGTCGCTTTTCGTGGGCGCAGTCACGCTCGTGGGTGTCATGGGTGGCGCCATCGTCCACACCCTGGTGCAGCCCAAGCTGCCCGACAACCTGAGCACGCTGCAGGCCACGTCCTTTCACGTCGGCTTGCTCGTGGTCGGCGGGCTGGTCGGGTTCCTCGTCTCGGTCTACTCGTTCCGCTCTCTCGTCCATTTCGTGAACCGCATGGAGACCGTGTCCCTGCTGGACAAGGTCGCCGCGGTGCTCGGCGTGCTGCTAGGCCTCACGGTCTCGCTGCTGGCCACGACGCCCCTCGCTACCGCGAGCTTCGGGCTTCCGATCCGCATTTTCGTCGCCATGGTCTTCGTCATCCTGGGGGTCGGCTTCACCATCAGCGCCAAGCAGCAGATCGTCTACGTCTTTCCCAGCCTCGCCACGCGCACGCCGGTGACGGAGGACCAGGCGCCGGCACGCTCCAAGATGCTGGACACCAACATCATCATTGACGGCCGCATCGCCGACATCTGCGGCACAGGCTTCCTGGAGGGGCCGGTGCTGGTCCCCGGCTTCGTGCTGCGCGAGCTGCACCACATCGCCGACTCGGCCGACAGCCTCAAGCGCGCCCGCGGCCGGCGAGGCCTCGAGGTGCTCAACCGCCTCAAGAAGATGCCCAACGCCGATGTGCGCATCTTCGAGGAATACCCGGCCAGCGATCTGCCGGGCGAGGACGTGGATGTGCGCCTGGTGAAGCTGGCCAAGGAGCTCGGCGCGGGGGTCGTCACGAACGACTACTCGGTCAACGAGATCGCCAAGCTGCACAACGTCAAGGTGCTCAATGTCAATGAGCTGGCCGGCGCGATGCGGCCGGTCTACCTGCCCGGCGAAGAGGTCATGGTCACGATCGTCAAGGAAGGCAAGGAGCCCGGGCAGGGCGTGGCCTACCTCGATGACGGCACGATGGTCGTGGTCGAGCACGCCAGCAAGTTCGTGGGCCAGACGGTGCCCGCCGTGGTCACCAGCGCTCTGCAGACCAGCGCCGGCAAGATGATCTTCAGCGACCTCGCCACCGATGATGCCCCGCCGAAGGCCGGCCGCAAGTGAGCGAGCGGGTGGCGGCGCTGATCGTGGCGGCCGGCGCCGGCGAGCGGTTCGGCGGACCTGTTCCGAAGGTGTTCGTCCCCCTGGCCGGGCGCCCGTTGTTGCTGTGGGCCGTCCAGGCCTATGCCGACCACCCCGAGGTAGACGCCGTCGCCCTCGTCGTCGCCCCCGACTATGTCGTCCCGGCCACAGAGCTCTGTCGTGAGGTCGGAGACGTTCTCGTCGTCGCCGGGGGACCGGAGCGGCGGCAGTCGGTGCTCAACGGCCTGCGCGCACTCGGGGCCCGAACGCCCGACCTGGTCGCCATCCATGACGGCGCCCGACCCCTCGTGACGCCCGAGATCATCAGCGACAGCCTGCGCGTGTGTCGCGCCCACGGCGCGGCCCTGACGGCTGTCGCGGCGACGGATACCGTCAAGCGTGTGGCCGACGGCCGCATTGTCGAGACCATTGACCGCCACGAGGTCTACCTGGCGCAGACGCCACAGACGTTCCGCTATGACCTCATCCGGCAGGCCCACGAGCAGGCGGAGGCCGAGGGCTGGGCCGTGACCGATGACGCGATGCTGCTCGAGCGGCTCGGGCACACAGTGGCCATCAGCCCCGGCCATGCTCGCAACCTGAAGGTCACCACGCCCGACGATCTGCCCCGCGCGGAGGCATGGCTACGTGGGGAGAGCGGGGGTACGCCGCGGGTCGGGCATGGCTTCGACCTGCACCGGTTGGTCGAGGGGCGGCGGCTCGTGCTGGGCGGCGTGGAGATCGCGCATGGCAAGGGCCTGCTGGGCCACTCGGATGCCGACGCGGCGCTGCATGCTATTGCTGACGCGCTCCTGGGAGCCTGTGCCCTGGGCGACATCGGCCGGCACTTCCCGGACACCGACCCGGCGTTCCGGGACGCTGACAGCCGGGAGCTGTTGCGGCAGGTCGTCGCGCTCGTGCGTCAGGCCGGCTGGCAGCCCGCCAACGTGGATGTGACGATCATCGCCCAGGAGCCGCGCCTGGCCCCGCACGTCGAGGCCATGCGTGAAAGTACGGCGGAGGCGTTGGGATTGCCGCCGACGGCGGTGAGCTACAAGGCCACGACCATGGAGCGCCTGGGCCCGATCGGCGAGGGTCTGGCCATCGCGGCCGAGGCCGTCGTCCTGCTGACACCGCAGTAGCGGCGTGATGGACCGCGCCCATGACCCGCCGGTAGCGGCGCGATTCATCGCGCCCGTCACACACCCATAGCGGCGCGGCCCTAGCGCGCCCGGCGCAATGAGTTGCGCCCCTACAACGCCCACCGGAGGCAGTACCGTTGAAGGGAACCGTAGTCGAGAAGATACTCAAGGCGCACCTCGTGGAGGGCGAGCTGGTCGCGGGCAGCGAGATCGGCCTGCGCATTGACCAGACCCTGACCCAGGACTCCACTGGCACGATGGCCTACCTGCAGTTCGAGGCCCTCGGCGTGCCGCGCGTGAAGACGGAGCTCTCGGTGGCCTACGTGGACCACAACACGCTGCAGTCGGGCCCCGAGAGCGCCGATGACCACAAGTACCTGCAGACCGTCGCCGCCAGGCATGGCGTGCGCTTCTCGCGCCCGGGTAACGGCATCTGCCACCAGGTGCACCTGGAGCGCTTCGGCGCGCCGGGCAAGACGCTGCTCGGCTCGGACAGTCACACCCCCACCGCCGGGGGCATCGGCATGTTGGGGATCGGCGCGGGTGGCCTGGATGTCGCCGTCGCCATGGCCGGCATGCCCTACTTCATCCCCTGCCCGCAGGTCCTCGGCGTGCGCCTGACCGGGCAACTGTCGCCGTGGGTCGCAGCCAAGGATGTCATCCTGGAGCTGCTGCGGCGACTGACGGTCAAGGGCGGTGTGGGCCGGATCGTGGAGTACTGCGGGCCGGGCGTGGCGACGCTGTCGGTGCCCGAGCGCGCGACCATTACCAACATGGGCGCGGAGCTGGGGGCCACCTCTTCCCTCTTCCCCGCCGATGACCGCACACGCGACTTCCTGGCGGCCCAGGACCGCGCCGCGGCCTTCACGCCGCTCGCGGCCGAGGCGGACGCCGAGTATGACGAACTCATCGAGCTGGACCTGAGCGCGCTGCAGCCCATGGTGGCCCAGCCGCACAGCCCCGACGCCGTCGTGCCCGTCGCCGACCTGGCCGGCCGCCAGGTAGACCAGGTCTGCATTGGTAGCTGCACCAACTCGTCGTACCGCGACATGATGATGGTGGCGGCGATCCTGAAGGGCCGGCAGGTCCATCCCGATGTCAGCCTGACCATCTCCCCCGGCTCGCGCCAAGTGCTGACGATGCTCGCCCGCAACGGCGCGCTGGCCGATATGCTCAGCGCCGGGGCGCGCGTGCTCGAGTCGGCCTGCGGTCCGTGCATCGGCATGGGCCAGGCGCCGCTGAACGCCGGCGTCTCCGTCCGCTCGTTCAACCGCAACTTCGAGGGGCGCAGCGGCACCAAGAACGGGCAGGTCTTCCTGGCCTCACCCGAGGTGTGCGCGGCGGCCGCCGTGGCCGGGGAGTTCGTGGACCCACAGAGCCTCGGCGACGCGCCGCAGATCGAGCTGCCCGCGCAGTTCGAGGTGGATGACCGCATGGTGCAGGCCCCCGCGCCCGCCGGCGCCGAGGTCGAAGTGGTGCGCGGCCCTAACATCAAGCCCGTGCCGACGCGCGAGGCCCTCAGCGACACCATCGCGTTCGAGGCGCTGCTCAAGGTCGGCGACAACATCACGACCGACCACATCTCCCCCGCCGGGGCGAAGTACCTGCCGCTGCGGTCCAACGTTCCGGCGCTCTCCGAGCACGTCTTCGAGGGTGTGGACCCGAGCTTCGCCGGCCGAGCGCTGGACAGCCGCCAGGGCGCGATCATCGGCGGCGACAACTACGGCCAGGGCTCCTCGCGCGAACACGCCGCCATGTGCCCGCTGTACCTGGGCATCCAGGCCGTGTTGGCCACGTCGTTCGCCCGCATCCACAAGGCCAATCTCATCAACTTCGGGATCCTGCCGCTGGAGATGGACAAGGCTGCGTATGAGGCCCTGCAACAGGGCGACAAGCTGCAGGCCGAGGGCGTCCACCAGGGCCTACGGGCCGGCGTGTTGACGGTCCGGAACCTCACGCAGGGCACGCAGTTCGAGACGCGCATCCCCCTGTCGGAGCGCCAGCAGGAGGTCCTGCTGGCCGGCGGGATGCTCAACTACGTCAAGGCACGCAGCGCGTAGGGGCGGCTTGAGGGGGAAAGAGTGCAACATAATGGGCCCGCCGGGAGACCGGCGGGCCTGTTCGCGGTCGGTGACCGCTCGTACACCGCAATCTTGGTGGGAGCCGGTCGCGGTCGGTGACCGCTCCCACACACCGCAGTGACCCGATGTGGGAGCGGTCACCGA
>JAJFUB010000071.1 GCA_021372615.1 bacterium
GCTGCGGCGCATGGGCGAGTTGCTCAACTAGGACGGAACACCGGGGCGGGGTGTCACTGGGCTGACGCCCCGCCCCACCGCAAGGTGACGACTGTCGTGTTTCTCGTGCTGTCTGCCAATGCCGGACTGGACCGGACCTACCTGGTCTCGAACTTCGCCGTGGGGATGTACCACCAGCCGCGGCGCTTCCGGGTGCTCCCGGGCGGCAAGGGTGTGAATGTCGCGCGGGTCCTGCGGCAGTTCGGGGACGAGGTCATTATCACCGGATTTGCCGGAGGACACATCGGCGCCGCGGTGACGAGCATGCTCAAGGCCGACGGGGTCCGTACGGAATTCGTGCGCATCGCCGAGGACTCGCGCATCTGCCTGAACATCGTGGACGAGACGACGCGCTCACAGACGCAGCTTGACGAGGTGGGGCCGCTGGTCTCGCCCGCGGAGCTGGCCCACCTGAGGCAGCAGTGGAACCGCCTGCTGCCCCACGCGCAGATGGTCGTGATCTCGGGCAGCGCCCCGCGTGGGGTGCCGTTCGATGCCTACGTGGACATGATCTTCAGCGCCAAGGAGCGGCGGCTGCCGGTCGTGCTGGACGTGCACGAGCCGTATCTGTCCAGCGCGGTGCAGGCCGGGCCGACGGTGCTGAAGCCGAACCAGAATGAGCTGACCGCGCTGGCCGGGACGGAGTTGAGCGTGCCCGCCGGGGTCGTGCAGGCCGGCCGCGACCTGATGCGGCACGGGATCAAGATGGTGCTGACGTCGCTGGGCAAGCAAGGCGCCATCGCCGTGACGGCCGAGGCGGGGGAGTGGTGGGCCAAGCCCCCGACGACCGATGCCGTGAGCGAAGTCGGCTCCGGTGACGCGATGGTGGCCGGCCTGGTTCATGCCAGTGTGAACCGCGCAACGCTGCAGGGCCGGCTGCGCTGGGCGGTGGCGGCGGGGTCGGCCAATGCGGCCCAGTTGGGCGCCGGGCTGTGCGACAAGGGCGAGGTCGAGAAGCTGCTGGAGAGCGTAGAGGTGCAGCAGCTAACGGCCGAAGGCGAAGTCCAGCCGCCCGAGGCCCCGCCAGCGGAACCATAGTGGGCATGCCGGGACGTTAGTACCAGTGTCGGGCACACATGGAGGCGTTCGCCATGTTCGGACTGGGTACGGGCGAGATTGTTGTCATTGCACTGATCGTCTTGTTGCTGTTCGGCGGCAGGAAGATCCCGGAGATCATGCGTGGCCTGGGCCACGGGCTGCGGGAGTTCAAGAAGGCGACGACCGAGGCGAGCAGTGAGCTCCAGCGCGCTGTGGACCAAGCCGCCCCTGAGCCGGAGAAGAAGCCGGAGCCCTCGACCGATGAGAAGGCGTAGCCTGCTCGTGGTGGGCCTCCTGGGACTGACCGGGGTGGCTGCTGTGGCTGCTACCAGCATCATGTCGCTGCTCCCGCCCGGCGGGGCGGTGAGCGGCTGGGGTGTGCTGGCCGGCGCGGACCGGAAGGGCTGCACCGCGAAGGACTTCTACGGCATGTACGACGGGGCGGCGCCGGACATGATGCAGGCGGGGATTGTCGCCGCCGGAGAGCGCATCTACCAGCGAGGCAGCAAGCGACTGACCGTGGACATCTACCGCTTCAAGACGACAGGGCAAGCGCAGGCGTACTATGGCCGGCGCAAGGCGGAGATCGCCCGAAGCCGCGCCTTCGAGGCCGCCGGCGACCGCAACTCGGGTGTCGCCCGGGCCATCGGCGGCCGCACCTATGTCTCCTACCAGTGGCGCCACAAGTGCTGCTGTACCATGTCCGTGAACGGCAACAGCGCCGCTGAGAAGGCGGCCCTCGTGTCGTTCGCGGGCTATGTGAGCAAGAGGATCGCTGCCCAGCCCTAACCGACCCAGTGCTTCGATGACCTGACGCAGCGAGAGACCTGTCCCGCTGCGTTTTCATTTCTGGAGGCCCGCATGAAGCTGCTCAATTCGCTGACACAGAGGGAAGAGGAACTCGTGCCGCAACAGCCCGGCGTGGTGACGATCTACGCCTGCGGCCCGACCGTCTACGACTTCCCCCACATCGGCAACCTGCGCACGTTCCTGCTCGGCGACATTCTGTGCCGGGCGCTGCGTCTCAGCGGCTTCGAGGTCCGCGAGGTGATGAACATCACCGATGTGGACGACAAGACCATCGGGCGATCGGTGCGTGAGGGCGTGAGCTTGCAGGAGTACACGCAGCGTTACACGGACTACTTCTTTGAGGACCTCGCCGCCCTGCGCATCGAGCCGGCATGGAAGTACCCGCGCGCGACCGAGCACATCCCGCAGATGCTCGCGCTGATCCAGACGCTCATGGACCGCGGCCATGCCTACGAGAGCGAAGGCAGCGTCTACTTCCGCATTGAGAGCTTCCCGCGCTATGGTCGGCTGTCGGGCGTGACTGCTGACCAGCGACAGGCGACCGGCCTGGCGCGCCTGGACGCCGACGAATACGACCGCGAGAGCGCCCAGGACTTCGTGCTGTGGAAGGCCGCGCGTGAGGGCGAGCCGAGCTGGGACAGCCCCTGGGGCCCCGGCCGGCCCGGCTGGCACATCGAGTGCTCGGCCATGAGCATGGAGTATCTCGGCCAGACGCTGGACATCCACGTCGGCGGGGTGGACCTGCTCTTCCCGCACCACGAGAACGAGATCGCCCAGAGCGAGGCCGCCACGGGCCAGACGTTCGTGCGCCTGTGGATGCACGGCGAGCATCTGCTCGTCGAGGGCCAGAAGATGGCCAAGAGCCTCGGCAACTTCTTCACGCTCCGCGACCTGCTGGCGAAGGGCTACGACCCCATGGCGATACGCCACCAGTTCCTGGGCGCCCACTACCGCCACCAGCTCAACTTCACGTTGGAGGGGCTCGACCAGAGCACGGCGGCCCTGAAGCGGTTGTGGGACTTCACCGACCGACTGGCCGATCTGCAGCCGGCGACGGAGGCGAACGCTGAGGTCTCGGCGGCGACGGCGCGCGCCCGTGAAGGGTTCGACGCGGCGTTGCAGGACGACCTCAACGTCCCCGGCGCCATGGGCACTGTGTTCGAGGTGATGCGCGAGGTCAACACGCCGCTGCAGGAAGGCAAGCTGGGCGCAGACAACGTGCGGGAGGTCCAGGACTTCCTGGCGCACGCCGACAGCGTCCTGGGGATCATCGCCCACGAGCGGCAGACACTCGATGCGGACGTCGAGCGGCTGATCGAGGAGCGGAACCAGGCGCGGAAGGATCGCAACTTCGCCCGCGCCGACGGGATCCGCGACCAGCTGCTGGCCGAGGGGATCGTGCTGGAGGACGGCGCCCAGGGGACGCGCTGGCGACGCCAGTAGCGCGTGGGGTCTCTGGAGCCGCGTGGGCGCGCGTGTCCCCACGCGCGCAACCGTCCGCCGGGCCGCGCACACCCATTGACATTCGGCGGGGAAGGCGTATCATCTACTATACAATGTAGTGGCTGGTTGTCCCATGGAGGCGACACATGTCCACTCGCATCCCCCTCATCCTCTCCCTGGTTGCCCTCGCCGCGGGGCTTTGTACTGCAGAGCCTGTTGATCTCATCGCCGGACTGAACAGCGGGCAGCTCTGGGCGGAGTTCCGCGGGGCCGGCGACCGCGCCGTCACGGGCACCATCGGGCGCACCGGCGACGCACCGCTGGATGTCAACATCCCGGCGGGCACGCAGTTCTGGGCCCAGGCCGGCGGACGGCAGGGGCAGTCCACGATCGGAGGCCGCAGCTTCGGTCTGCGGGACGTGAAGGACGTGCAGGTTACGCTCGCAACATGCTGCACGAACCTCGGACTGCGTGAGGCGACGGCGGCTGATCTCATGATTCCCGTGGCGTGTCCGGATGTGCGGGTGGCGCGGCTGCTGAGCCTGCCCGGCATTGACCAGCAGCCACACATGGCCGTGCAGGCAGCAGTATGGGCCATCGCCAATGACGCGCGGCCGACCGCAGTGCGGCGCGCTCTCCGGGCGGAGCCGGGGGTCGGGTGTACGGCCTTCGCCGACGAGATGGTCGGTCTGGCGGCGAGCCTCATCCGCGCGTGCGGCCTGGAGCCCGGCGACTACAGGCTGTTCCGGTAGCCGCCGCAGGGAGGTCTCCGCCCCCCATCCGGGGCACCTACCGATCGGACTGACGCCAGCCCTGATCAGGAGTGAGCCTCGGATGCGACACCCCCGCAGTGCGCGATGTCTCGGGTTGATGCTGACCCTGTGTGCGATGGCATTGGGCGCATCTGGCGCCAACGCAGCAGAGGCCCTGACCGGCCTGCTGCCGACCCCGAAGGCAGTCCGAGTGGGGGAGGGGCGGCTCACCCTCGGTCCTGCGACCTACGCCTTCGCCGGGAAGGCGTCACCGCAGACTGACTACGCCGTGGAAGTCCTGGCGCAACTGTTCGGCGCCGCGCCGACCAAGGCCGCCCCGGGCTGCGTCCGTCTGCAGCTGGTCACCTCGGCGCAGGACCTCGCCGCGGCGGCGCGCAGCCTGAAGCTCCCGGTCCCTCCCGCGGACCGCTGGCAGGAGGCCTTCGTGCTGGACTCCGGCGTGTCCGGGGCTGGCGTGCGCGTGACGGGCGGGCTCTCCGGCCTGATCTACGGGGTCTACGCGCTGTGCCACTTGCGGCGGCACGAGGGCAGCGGCCTGACCGTTCCCCGCTGTGCCATCAGCGACTGGCCGACGCTCCTTGCCCGCGCGTACACCGGCGTTCCCCGCGACCCCAAGAGCCCCTCCTTCGTGCCGACCCTCGACTGGTTGGCTCGCTGGCGGATCAACGGGTGCTACTACGAGATCTACGGCGACCAGGGGCAGGACAGCGCGCCCGAGGATGTCTCGCGACTCCACGAGGAATGCGCGCGGCGCGGCATCGCGCTGTACGGGCAGATCTCCAACTGGCGCACCGAGCGCCTGCTCAAGCGCGAGCTGTGCGCCTCGAACCCCGAGGACATCGAGCACATCCGCCGGTACTCGCGGGAGCTGCTGGACCGCGGGTGCGATGGCCTCATCTTCCTGTTCGACGATATCACCCAGGCTGCCGCCGAGCATCCGCTGCACTGCGAGCAGTGCCAGGCGCGCTTCGGCAACCTGGCTGCCTGCCAGCTTGAACTCATGCGCCCGATGCTCGAAGAGGGCCGCCAGCGCGGCGTGCAGCGCCTGATCGTGTGCCCCACACCGTACTACCAGGGCTGGCCGAGCACCCAACAGGGGAAGCTCGACGGCAGGCAGTACTACGCAACCTGGGGGGCTGCGGACCTGATGAAGGGCGTGCAGGTCTACCACTGTCAGCTCCGCGCCAGCGACATCGCCGAGTTGCAGCAGGCGGGCTTGCGCAACTACATCTACTGGTGCAACGGCTTCTACCCGTACGACCAGTGCGTGCCGGAGGGGCAGAGGGTCGCCGGCCTGTGGGGCGGGCTCGGCGAGCTGCCCTTCGGCTGGTACACCGAGACTTGGGATGCCACGCAGGGCGTTGTGCCGACGCCCGACGCGTATGGGGCCTTCCGGGAGTTGCCGAAGCTCACGCAGCATGCGTGGTTGTGTGGCGGGGGGGAATGGCCGTGGGCGCTGTGGGGCTGCTACTGCTGGGACGCGGCACGCTTCGAGGACTGCGAGCCGCGCCTGGTGACCACCGTCTACGGCGCGGGGACTGCGGAACCGTATGCGACCTACAAGGGGCTCGTGCGGGGCTGGCTGGTGCGGCTGGCGCAGGCAGGGGGGGTGCCGACGGCCGGGCGTGACGCGTTCGTGGCGCAACTGGCGGGCGACGCGGCGAAGGTGAAGCTGGCGGCCGAGGGGTTCGCGCAGGCGACGACCGTCGGCCTGGACGCGGCGTTGCCCGAGGCCAGACGCCGCGACACTGCGGCCCAGATGCTGCGGTCGGCCGAGACAATGGCGAAGCTGGCCGAGACAGCGCGGTCGGGCAAGGCCGTGGCGCGGCTGGACCCCGAGAGGCAGCTTGGCGGCGGCGTGTGCGAACGCCGGATGGAGATCGGCGATTTCTGGACCCGCTTCAGGCTGCGCTACTCGCAAACGACGGACGCGGACGGCACGAAGCACCGCACCCGGTGGCACTTCGGCAGCGGTCTGGGCATGATTGGCCCCAGCTACCGCAACTGGTATGACGCCGGGTTCGTCGATGTGCTCGTGAACGGCAAGTCGCTCGATGCCCTCACACCGCAGTTCGAGCGCGTGCCGGGGGCGGCCGGGGAGGAACTGGTGGGGACGTGGCAGACGGACACCGGGACGGTGACCTTGCGCTTCGGCGTGTGGCAAGGCGGCCTGCGTATCGCCGGGCAGTGGGCTGGCGACCCGCAGGCACGGTTGGCGGTGCGTCTGTTCGCCATCCCGAGTGCGGGCAACTGGCCCGACATGGACAAGTTCGTCACGACGCCTTCGGGCACGACGCCACATGGGAAGCCGGTGACGCTGCAGCCATCGGAGCGTTGGCTCTTCCTGGCCGACAAGACGTACGACGTCCCGCACGAGCACGCCGAGGGTCCCTGCGCCGTGCTGTTCGGTGACCCGCTCCCGGCCGTCCAGTGTGACAACGGGTCGTACGTGGTGCAGATAGACGGCGAATACCCGGCCGGGACGAAGGAGTTCCGGCTGGCGGTATGGGACTTCCACGGCCTCAGGAATGCAGAGGCGCTGGCGACGCTGCAGGGCACCATGGGCAGGGGCGAGTTGCCCTGAGGGGGAAGTCGGCGTATGCGCCGCCCTCTGCGACTGCAAGTGCGGATGGCATAGGGCAGAGGCCCGGGTCTCGTGCGAGAGGCCCGGGCCTCGCCAGCTCTTCAGGGGCGCCAAGCGCTACTTCGGCGCAATGGCGAAGGCACGGACAAACTGCGCGTCAAGGCCGTTGAGGCGTTGATGCCATCCCGTCGTGGCCTTCGCATACACGTACAGGTTGGCCGAGAAGGCGGCCTTGTCGGGGCAGAGCGGGCCGAGCAGCTCGGTGCGCACGAACCTCTTCTCGAAATGGCCGCTGCCGTCACCGGTATAGACCCCGACCATCGCGGCGGCAATCTCACCGCTTGCGGTGGAGGCGGTGCGGATACCCCGGATGATGGTGAAGCTGAACCTGCCACGGTTGGCGGGCTGAGTCGCTGCGAATGAGACGCGCACCTTGGCTGCGTCGCTGTTGATCGGGACGGCTGGATCGTAGAGCAGGAACCCGCTCTCAGGGTCCGTGGTCGTGGCGCCGATGGACGGCGGGTCCACAAAGGCGACACACGCACGGTTATCCACCTGGATCGCGAAGACGAATCCGCCATCGGGGGTGGGGGTGCCCACGGCTGTGTTGATGGTGCCGTCCGGCCCGATGGAGGTCGGAATCAGGAAGCGGAAGGTGCTGGCGCCAGGCATCACCTTGTTGCCCGCGGGGCCGAAGACCTCCAGCCTGATGTCATAGCGACCGTCCGCGAGCGGACGCGTATCCAGGAACCCGCTGTAGATGTCGCCGAACCAGTCACTGGCGGGCCAGGAAGTGGTGGCGCCGGGGATGACTGGCGGCACGTGTGGCTTGAAGGCATACAGGCTCATGCCGCCGACGTCGCGCGGGCCAAGGCTGAGCACCGGGAAGCTGACTATGCTGCCCACTGTCTTCGTGTAGTGGACTCCCACCGGCTCGGTGAACTCCTCCCACACTGCGCTGCCAAGCCGCCTGTATGTCCAGCGGTAGTAGGCGATCATGGCGTTGGGCAGGGCGCTGTCGTAGCCGTGGCGGAAGCCGAGGCGGGACCCGAACGGGGCGTCGTTCATGGCCAGCCCGCTCATCGTGTCCACGTAGTCTGTGAAGCCGGTGGGCTTGATGCGGGTGACGAGAGTGTCGCCGACGGCGTATGGCATCACCCACGTGCTCACTCCGGGCGGCGGGTTCGTGTGCGGCGCACCGACTGCCCCGATGCGGATAGTGAAGTACGCGACGTTGTTGTCCTCGCGCGACTCCGCGACGTTGTCCCCAGCGTCCACCACGGCTCCGAGGCAGTACACCCCGGGCTCGGTGCGGAGGGGGATGTGCGTCGGGAGCCTGTACACGATCTGTGCCCCGGGGGCCAGGGTGTCCGTGTTGCTGATTCGCCCCCCGAGCATCAGCATGTCCTCAACGAAGTCATCCCTGGTGAGGCCCTGGTAGACGGGTTGCGTGGCCCACTCCACGGGAATGACGCTGTCTCGAGACAGGACGATGTCCACCATGTACGCCTGGCTGGGACTGCCCGCCTTGGTCCCCGGCGCCGGCGCGGTACCCTTGTTGGAGACCGTGATCGTCAGGCCAATGTCGGCGCCCTGCACGGCACGCTCTGGGCCGGTGATGCTCACTTGCAGGTCCGGGGCGCGCGGCAGAAGGAAGCCGGGCAGCTTCAACACCCGGATTGGGAGCTTGGGTATCTGCTGGCGTGGGGCCTGTAGCTGCGCGAGTGCTCCAGCCTCCGACAGCAGGACCAGCCCCACGATCATCGCCCCCGCGACTGCGTGCGAGAATGACCCGCGTATGCATGTGATGCGTGGCATCTTGCCTCACCTCTCACCTCTGGGCCATGTTGACCCATACTGAGCGCCGTGCGAGAGGGGGTGG
Organism: bacterium; assembly: GCA_021372615.1. Taxonomy (NCBI): domain Bacteria; species bacterium. The sequence continues at coordinate 8,570 of JAJFUB010000071.1, forward strand.
CCGTCAAGCCATCCCGTTTTCTACAAGTTCGGGATGGGCCTGACAGTGGCCTGTGACGTTGAACAAAAACAGAGCATGTTCTGCGCTCGTTCCAGCTTGCCGTTCTGTCGCACGACGTCGCCGCCTATCCGGGCGTCACCGGACTCACGTCAGCGAGCGCAGCCTCGCTCCCGTCCAGGCTGCGGCGAGGGTGAGCACGACCGTAAGGCCCACATTGAGCAGGGCGCAGCGCACATGCCCGCCGGTCGCCATGGCGGTCGTGTCCCACGAGAAGGCGGAGAACGTCGTGAAGCCCCCGAGGAAGCCCACGACGAGCACATGACGCCAATGGGCGGGCAGCGTCGTGCCCCCGGCCAGCCAGCCGATCACGAGTGCCCCCACGACGTTGACGATGAGCGTCCCGACCGGCACCTGCGTGCCAGGCAGGCAGCGGGGCGCGAACAGCCCCACCAGGTAGCGACAGCTCGACCCGAACGCGCCGCCGAAGGCGACGAAGAGCAACTGGCGCACAGCAACTCCTCCAGATCCGGACACAAACGAAGACTCCTGCCCGGTCGGTCAGATGGGGCAGGAGTCATCAATCCACAGTCGGATGGTTTCGGACTACTCCGTGGCGAACTCCATCGCCTTGTCAGTCACATGCCGTTCGCGGACCCCGAATCCCGGTTCCCGCATCCCGGCCGTCAGAACTCGTTCCGCACCTTCACCGGCTGGCCGGTCTTGCTGCTCTCGATGGCGGCCCAGCCAGTCGCGACGGTCTTCGCGCCGTCCACGCCGTCAATCAGCGGCGTGGTGTCGTTGATGACGCAGTCCACGAAGTGCCCGATCTCGCTCGCGATGGCCTTGGCCATCGTCTCCTTGGGCAGCGTCAGCCAGCGGTTGCGGTCGACGGTGCGCAGGCACAGCTTGTACTCGGGGCTGGTGTTATCGCCCTGGACGGTGCCCTTGGAGCCCCACACCTGGCAGTCAATGTTGTAGGGCCGCTGGCAGCCGTCCGAGGCCATGATGCGGCCGACCGCGCCAGACTTGAACTTCACGTTCAGGTTCCAGTGGTCGTCGTACTGCTGCACCGGAATGTTGTAGTGGTTGGAGTAGCAGGAGACCTCCTCGACATCGCCGCCGAGCCAGCGCGCCAGGTCAATGGCGTGGCACCCGCCGCCGATGAGGAAGTGCCGCTTCTCCGGGTCGAAGCGCCAGCCGTCGAAGCCGGGGATCTGCTCGTAGTTGTGGATGTACGAAGTCTCGATGTGGAAGACCTCGCCCAGCGTCCCCTCGTCAATCCACCGCTTGCAGTCCTGGAAGAACTTGTAGAAGCGGCAGACGTGGGCGACCATGAGCTTCCTGTTGGCCTTCCGCGCGGCCGCGACCATCTGCGCGCACTCGTCCACGGTGCGGGCCATGGGCTTTTCCACCAGCACATGCTTGCCGGCCTCGAATGCCGCGAGGGTCTGTTCGAGGTGGAAATGGTCGGGGGTTGTGATCGAGACGATGTCCACGTCGGGGCAGGCGAGCACTTCCTCATAGTTGGTGGTCGCCAGCGGCACCGGGAACTCGCCCTTGACGCGGTCCACCTCCGCCTGGTTGGTGTCGCACACCGCGACGAGCCGGGCCTTGGGATGCTCATTGGCCTGCTTGAAGTGCCCGTAGCCCATGTGCAGGCCGATGACGGCGATGCCTAGTTTGTCCATGTCAGTCTGCCTTTCAGTCTGTCCGCCAAACTCGCTCCAGCCGCGTCACACCCTCGACCCGCGAGAGCTTCCTGTCGAATGAGTACAGTCGGCCTTCCGTCTCGTCAAGGGCCGCGGCACACGCACAGGCGTCGCCGAAGTGCGCGACCGTCGTGCCGAGGAGAGCCAGGGCCCTCAGGTAGTGAGCCTTGTTGGGCACCAGGAAGCCGGGGGAGCTTAGTATGTCAATCAGTCCGCCGGCGACTTCCTCCCTTGGCATCTCGTACGTCTTGGTAAGCACGAACACAACCTCGGAGAGAATCACCGGGTCACACAGAACACGTACCTTCCCGGCATCAACCGCGACGAGGATTGCCTCCGCCAACGCATACAGGCGCTCGTCGTTGCGCAGGATGTAGCGGATGATCACATTCGCGTCAATAGCGGCAACCGGTACGGGCTCACTCACTCATGACCTCCTCCGCTACGGCACGCTCCATGGTCTCACGTTCCTTCTCCCACGTCATCCCGGGCCTGGCGTACTTCTGGAACATGCCACCGAGCTCAGACAGCTTCCTGACGCGGCGCAAGAGGAGGCCCTCCTCGCGGTCCTCAACCTCCAGTACGGCCCCGGCGAGGAGACCATGCTTCCGCCGCATCTCAATCGGTAGTGTTACCTGGCCCTTTTCCGAGACCTTGACGGTAGTCATACCCACCACCTCGATGACTACATTATAGCGTGGATCATGCCGGGAGGCAACGGTCACCGAGGTGCCGGCGCATGGCGGCGGGGATGGCGCGATGTGGCCGGTTGAGGAGACGGTGATGGTGGCCATGTTTGGCCGGCCCAGTGCAGGTGAAGGGGAGCGCGAGTCGCATCACCGACGCCTCGTCCTTGCAGATCCAAGGTCGTTCTCAGATCTCAACGTCAACTCACTCTGGAAGGCAACTTGGTTGGGTAGCACAGAGGGGTAAGGAACCTGATACCAATGCTGGTACTCGCTGAAGAGCCGGTACCACGCACTGCGATACGTGGTCGCCAGTCCATCTCGTTGGTTCCCAAATGCCCGCAGCCGCCTACGCCACTGGCGCGCTGCTTGGCGCCAGCCAGCCGTTGCATCGCGCATGGCGCGCCTCTCGTCTGGCATCAACCGGGCGTACATCGTCGCGAAGACCATCCAGGATAGAGCGACGATTGGGATCGGCCCGAAGTCTGGGTCGAACATGGCCCACACGGCGAGAACGCTCAGCAGGCCAGTGAGAGCGGCCAGTGACCACGGGGGCAACTCCAGACCAAGCGACAGCGACGCCGCCGAGACTACCCAGGACATAACCGCGAGCACGACCAAGCAGGCGAGTGTGCCGATAGCGACGCGGGACGGCAACAGACGTTCTGTGATCTCTCTACGGCATGCGGCCGCCCGCTTGGCGTACATCTCTGTCGCGCGTCTGAGCTCATGGCCATGTTCTTGGCAAGCGCGGCCATCCGGAGCCGACGCCATGGCTGCACGGAGGTCGCGAAACGCTGCGTCATAGTCTCGGACTAGGGGCGAAGGATCCACTGGCGCTGATAGCGGCGCGAACACACTCCGCGCGGCGTACTCCGCGTAGCCAGCCATCGACCACATGATCTCGCTGCCGCCGTGGCCGCGCCAGGGCATCGTGGTCACCGCCTGGTGAACGACGGTTGGGCACCAGTGCGGCTGGGCCTCAATGTGGTTGGTTGGTATCCCGTGTGCGGTGGCATTCGCACACCGCGCCTCGAGCGGACCATGTTGCGGGTCGTCGCGCGTCGGAATGGCACAGTCTAGCAGGTAGTGCAAGCCCACACCGCAGTCGTAACCCGTCATGTAGGACTCGCCGCTCAGACAACGCCGACGGCCCGATCGGAACCAGTCTGTCACCATTCCTGCGTACGCAGGCGCTCCATGATGCTTCGATGGGAACGTGTAGTGGCGCGCTGCGTTGCCGGGGTCGGGAGCGATGGAGCCCTCGACCAGACCACGAGTTGCTTCTGCTGACAGGAGCAGCCGCACCGCGATTGCTTCGGCGACAGCCTGATGTGTGGTTGTCTTCACACTACGCGCCCCCCACCGGTCCCTTTCCCTGGCAGGCAGTGTACAGTACGGCGAACACCGGTAACGGCGCTGCTGGTCTCTCGGCTACCGCAGGCGGGCCGGCTGGAAGCCGGCGCTCCTACGGCCCGGCCCGCCGTTGCCCTCAAGTCCCGGCTACCTCCCCGCCGCCAACGCCCTCGCCGCGATGATGGGAAATGCCACCGGCACACGCAGCGGTAGGGCCGGGTCGCCCAGCTTCCTGCCGGTCCATGTCTCATAGCCCTGGTGCGGGTAGCACAGGCCGTTGTCCCCGCGGTAACCGCCCGTCTCGAGTGGTCCGAACGTCCCCTTGGGCCCGGGCTGCCGGTACTGCCACACTACCGTGCCGAACTGGAGCGTGAAGTCCTCCGTCGGGGCGGTCGGGGTGCTGGCCGACTGGTAGGCTGTGATGTGGTTCCTGAAGAAGGTCGCCAGGAAGTAGTCACCTGCAGGTGCGCCGGGGCCGGTCTTCCGCACCGCCAGGCACGCCCACTTGACGTACAGGCCGCTGGCGGTAGCGTGGCGCAGCGCGCTGGAGGCCGCATCCACGCGCCGGATGATGCGCATCCTGTTCGTGGGCTGGACGCTCCCGTCGAGTTCGTTCGTGGCCAACGGCACGTCGAAGGTTGTGCAATCAAGCCAGGCACGATGGTCCGCGTCGGTACTGACCCCGCTGATCCCCTCCAGGCGCAGGTACACCTGGCACGCGGTACAGCCCTGGCTGGCGGCGCCAACGAAGCCAGCCAGCACGAACACGAGCAGGAAGAGCCGAGACGTTCTCATCGAACCCGCCTCCGTGGACAGCAGCGTTGCCTACATCGCGGTTGAACGGCGGGCCGGCTGATAGCCAGCCCCTCCAACGACCCCGGCACCGGCCCGCCGTTGCTGTCAACTCCCAACTCCCAACTACTTCGCGTAGAACCGTCCGACCTTCAGGATCGCCTTCGCGATGTCCCGCATGTCCTCGGCGCTGTACGTCGGGTGCGGCGGGACGAAGAAGGTCTTCGGCTCGACGTCCGCGGCGTTGGCGCAGAAGACATCCTCGTAGTGCGTCGCCTCGGGGCGAGCGTTCGGGTCGTCGAACGGGTAGTTGAACGGGCCCATGCCGTTGCGCTGCTGGAAGACGTTCTCCTTGTAGCACTGGGGCCACAGCACCGGACCGGCCGGAATGCCCTCCGCCGCCAGCGCGTGGAAGAAGTGCTTGCCGTCCGTGTTGATCTGGTCCATGTCCAGCACGATCGGGTAGAGCCAGTAGGCGTTCTGCCGGTACTCATTGTTGATCGGCAGGGCCGCGATCCAGGGCTCGTCCTTGAGCGCCTCGTCCAGTATCGCCGCGTTGCGCTTGCGGTTGGGGAGGTTCCAGGTGTCGAAGATCCTCAGGCATTCCAGGCCGATGGCCGACTGCATCTCGGTCATCCGGTAGTTGAAGCCGATGGAGTTGTGGATGTACGGGAGCTTGGCCTCCAACTCCAGCAGGCGGAGCCGCTCGCGGACATCGTAGCCGTGGTCGCGGAAGGACCGCATGGTCCAGATGGCGTCCTCGTCATTGGTGACGACTGCGCCGCCCTCGCCGCCGGTGGTGAAGTGCTTGCTCTGGCAGAAGCTGAAGGCGCCGAAGTGGCCGATGGTGCCGGCCTTCTGGTCGCGGATCTGGCCACCGTGGGCCTGCGCGCAGTCCTCGATGACCTTCAGATTGTGCTTGGCGGCGATGGCCATGATGGCGTCCATGTCGCACATGCAGCCATACAGGTGCACGGCCACGATCGCCTTGGTCTTCGGGCTGATCTTCTCCTCAATGCTGTGGGGGTCAATCGTATGCCCGTTCTTCTCGACATCGGCGAAGACGGGGATGGCCCCAGCCTGCAGGACGCAGAAGCAGGAGGCGATGAAGCTGTAGCTGGTGGTGATGACTTCGTCGCCCGGCCCCACGCCGGCGCCGGCGAGGGCGGTGTGCAGGGCACTGGTGCCGTTGCTGGTGGAGACGCCGAACTTCGCGCCGGCCCAATCGGCGAAGGCCTGCTCGAACTTCATGCCAATCTCGCCGGTCCAGTAGTTGACCTTCCCGGTCTTCAGCGGCTCTACGGCCGCGTCAATCATCTCGGGTTGGAAGTACGGCCACGGCGGGAAGCTCTCGGTGCGAACGGGAACGCCGCCCTCGATTGCGGGCTTGTCGGACATGGTTGCTCGCCTCCTGGGGAACTCGATCCTGGGGGATAGGGGTTACGAACAGAGAACGGGAGCACAGTGTAGGAACGGTCACCGACCGCGGCTGTCTCTGGCCGTGGTGGGTGACCGCTCCTGCGTCCAATTCCCGATCCCAAATCCCCAGGATCACATTTTCTGCTATTATAGCAGTATCATTTGCGGGAGTCCAAGCTTGCCCTCACGGGTCCATCTGGTATCATGCGCCGACTATGAGCGGGCGGCGGTGCGGGCGGCGGTCAGGCAGTGCTGGCAGGCGTTGCTGCCCTCCGACTTCATCACCCCCGGCATGACCGTGCTGCTCAAGCCCAATGTCATCAATGACATGGCACCCGACCGCGCGGTGTGCACGCACCCCGAGGTCGTACGCGCCGTCGTCGAGCTGGCGCTGGAGGCCGGAGGCGAGGTGGTCGTCGCCGACCAGCCGGGCTACGCGCTGGCCGAAGAGGCGCAGGGGGCGTTCGAGCACACGGGGATGCTCCAGGCCTGCGGCGACCTACCGGTGACCTTCGAACTGCTGGCCCGCAGCGGCTATGAGGACGTCGCGCCGCCGCAGCCCTACCGGCTCAAGAGCGTACAGTACTCCTCACGGGTGCTCCGCGCCGACCGCGTTATCAACCTCGGCAAAGCCAAGACGCACAATCAGACCCTCATCACCGCCGCGATCAAGAACATGTTCGGGGCCATGGCCCCCCGGCAGCGGATCGAGGTGCACCTGGTGGGGCGCTACTGGGCCCTCGCCGAGGCCATCGTGGACTGCTACGCCGCGCGTGTGCCTGACCTGAACCTGGTGGACGCCATTGACATCATGGAGGGTATGGGGCCCACGCAGGGGCAGCCCCGCCGGATGGGTGTGGTGGCCGCCTCGACCGACGGCGTGGCGGTGGATGCCGTCATGCAGCAGGCCATGGGGTATGACCTCAAGGAAGTGGCCACGACGGTGGCCGCCCACAATGTCGGCTTGGGCGAGTTGGGCCGCGAGCAGATCGAGCTGAGCGGCGTGCCCCCCGAGCAGGTGGCCATCCGCATCAAGCGCTCGCCGGTGGTGCGGCTCGATGTCGCCGGACCCTTCCTGAAGCTGGCGAAGGGGGTTGTGACGGCGCGGCCCATCGTCAACCGCCGCGAATGCCGCGCCTGCGGGGCGTGCGCGGGCATCTGCCCCAATGGGGCGATTGCCATCGAGGACTACGCGCAGGTGGACTGTCGCCAGTGCGTGGAATGCTTCTGCTGCATGGAAGCCTGCCCGTACGACGCCATCACGATCAAGCGCTCGCCGCTGTATGCGGTGGCGCAGCGTCTGCAGCGGATACTGAGCCGCCGCGCCTGACGGTGCGGTGGGTACGCCCGACACTCCTGTCGGGCGCCAGAACGATGCGCCCGACAAGAGTGTCGGGCGTACCGGCGAGCCCCCGCCCTGCAGGCGAACGAGCAAGCCGTGTGCCAATCCGAGAACGAGGTGGAACGACATGCAGTACCGTGAGTATGGGAAGACCGGAGTGAAGGTCTCCGCGCTGGGCTACGGCGCCATGCGCTTGCCGTTCGACGACCCGGATCTGTCCGTCCGGCTGATGCAGCTCGGTCTGGATCTGGGCATCAACTACATTGACACCGCCTACGGCTACGGCGACGAGGGACGCAGCGAGAAGCTGGTGGGGGAGGCCGTGAAGGGCCGTCGGGAGCAGGTCATCCTCGCCACCAAGAACCCCAGTTGGGGCCCCGGGGGCGAGACCGCCGAGGGTTGGTGGGAGCGCCTGGAGACGAGCCTCGAGCGCATGCAGACGGACTACCTCGACTTCTACAAGGTCATCCACAGCATTAGCTGGGAGGTATACGAGCGGTACTATGAACCCATCCTCGCCAGGGAAGTGGCCAAGGCGAAGGACCAGGGCCTCATCCGTCATGTGGTCTTCTCGGTGCACGACACGCCCGAGAACATCATGAAGCTGGTCGAGACGGGGGCCTTCGAGGGGATGCTGCTGCAGTACAACCTGCTCGACCGCGCCAATGAGGACGCCATCGCCCGCGCGCACGAGCTGGGCATGGGCGTTGAGATCATGGGACCCGTCGGCGGCGGGCGACTGGGCATGCAGTCGGAGAAGCTGACGGCGCTCGTCCCCGATGCCGCCACGACCGCGGAGCTGGCCCTGCGCTTCGTGCTGGCCAACCCGAACGTCACGATCGCTTTCTCGGGGATGAACGCCGAGGAGCAGGTGCGGGAGAACTGCGCGGCAGCGAGCCGGGAGGAGCCGCTGTCCGGCGACGAGCTGGAGGCCATCGAGAAGGCCCTGATCGAGAACCGCAAGCTCGCCGAGCTGTACTGCACCGGCTGCGAGTACTGCCTGCCGTGTGAGCAGGGGGTGGCCATCCCGCGGATCTTCGCGGCGATGAACATGCACCGAGTCTGGGGGCTGACCGAGCACGCCAAGCGGATGTATGCCCATGTGCTCAACGAGGAGAAGGGCACGAAGCAGGCGGACGCGTGCATCGAGTGCGGGCAGTGTGAAGAGAAGTGCCCGCAGAAGATCAAGATCATGGAGCAACTACGCGAGTCGCACGAGGCGCTGAAGGTATAGGTCGGCGCCCTCTCGTGGTACGCCCGACACTCCTGCCGGGCGATGGATACGGTACGCCCGGCAGGAGTGTCGGGCCATGGGCGACGGCGCCCGACAAGAGTGTCGGGCGTACCAGTCTCACCACCGGTACACGTGCACCGCCAGGGGCGCGAACGCGTCCGTGAGTTGCCCGGCCTCTGCCTTCACCTTTCGCCCCTCGAACAGCACCTCGGCCCCGCCCTTGAGCCCCGGCAGCCTCAACTGTGCGGTGATCGGTTGCTCCGCGGAGTTCGCCGCCAGGAGCACCCACTGGCCGCCGTGCGTCATCAGCCGCAGGTTCAGGCTCGGGTAGTCCAGGTCGCCCTTCTCCGGGCCCTTGACGACCTTCGCCTGCGGGCGTTCCTGCGGGGCGCGGGCGGTGTAGAAGTCGCTCAGGGACGACAACTCCGTAGCGATGCCCTTCAGGTACGCCCAGATCTTTGGGTCCCAGGGCGCGCCGTGCTTGTCGTCGCGGTAGGCGTACGTGTACCAGGTCATGCCCTGCGCGCCGTGAATGAGCGCGAGGTAGACCATACAGCGCTCCTCCTCGTTCGTCGGGAAGCGCTGCCAGCCCCAACCCTCGAAGTCCTGAATGATGGCCCACACGGGCGTCACTCGCCCCGCCGCCTTCCAGCCTGCCCGCACGTTCTCCATGCTGCGGATCACATCGGCCACGTGGTTGTCGGTCTTCTGCCGGATAGGGTAGATCTCGGGCAGGAAGCCCGTGGTGGAGTTGATGTACTTGACGTACCGCTGATCGTTGACACCGCCGATGCCGTCAGCCTGCACCGTGATGTGGTAGGGGTCGGCTTCCATGATGGCCTGGTGGACGCCGCGCAGTTCCTCGGGGCCGATATGGCCGGAGGTATCATCCGCCAGATACCAGGCCAGCAGGGCGTCCTCGTTGCACTCACGCGCCACGGTCATGACCGCGCCGGTGGCGTCGGGATTGTTGTTGCCAGTCTCGGGCGCCACCCACAACTTCATGCCGTTGCGCGCGGCCGCGGCGTAGAACTCGGCGAAGTCCGCCCCACGGGCGCTGGCATAGGTGTGGGCGAGGTTGAAGCCCGCGCTGCGCAGCTCCTTGAAGGCGTCGTCATAGCTGTTGTTGTTCGCCGGGCGCTTCGATACCGAGTAGATGCCGATGGGGAAGAAAGGCTTGCCGTCCACCAGCGTCACGCCGTCGTCGCGCACGGTCACCCGGCTCTGCGCGGGCAGGTCCTTGATGAGCAGGAACCAGGTCTGGTCGAGCCTGTTGCCAGCATAGTCCTCGGCCACGACGCGCACCTGGTGCATATTCGGGCCGGGGTTGGTCGCCGGGCGCGGGCCGTCCAGCGTCGGGTCAGCGAACTCGACGAACTGCCGGTCGGCGAGGTTAGGGGTGTCCCAGCCGAGCGCGATGATGGCCGAGGCCGCCGCCGCGGGGGCCTTGACGGTCAGCCGCACCTCGCGCCAGTCGGCGCTTTGGGGGCCATACGTGATGGGCGTGGGATCGCCGAGGGGCTTCCCGTCGGCGTCCAGCCAGCGGATGCCGCCGTTGTAGCCGCTGACCTGCGTCAGCGGCAGGCTGCTGCGATACCAGAAGGCGAGGGCGTAGTCACTGCCCGGGACGACGCCGATCTGGGGCGACGTGAGGGCGAAGGCCGTATCGGTCGGGCCCGCGGGGCGGGTCACACGGAAGGCCTGGGCCGCCCCGCCCGGCCGCCCCTCAACGCGGGTGATGAGCAGTGCGTTGGTGTGGTTGCCGGTGCGCCAGCCGGTGAAGCCCGGCCCCAGCGAGGGTGGTGCAAGCGGCTGTGGCGGCCGGTAGCTGTAGCTGCCATCGGCCTGCGGGGCGAACGTCACAGGGGCGCCGTCGAGCCAGGCGCGCAGGCTCTCGGGGGCCACGCCGACCCCGGCGTCATCCAGGCGGAAGCGCAGGGCGGCGGGGGACGTCGCGACGCGCGTGGGGCCGTAGTCGGCCAACTGCGGCGCTGCCACGTCCACGCCCTGGAACTGGTCCTGCCGCACGATCTGCTTGCCGGCGGTGAGGGTGACAC
>JAJFUB010000072.1 GCA_021372615.1 bacterium
ACCGCTGCCGCGTCAGGCTCGCAGAAGGCCCTGATGCTGCCTCCCGGTCTGGCTTTTGTGACCCTGAGCGACGCTGGCCAGCGTGCCGCCTCCGTGGCGACCATGCCAAAGTACTACTTCAACCTGCCCAAGGCGCTCGCCTCACTCGCCAAGGGCCAGACGCCGTACACGCCGAACGTGAATATGATCGTCGCCCTGCAGGCCTCCCTGCGGCTCATCGCCGCCGAGGGCCTGTCGCAGTTCCAGGCCCGGCACCACAGGCTTTCCGCAGCCTGCCGCGCCGCCGCCCGAGCCGCCGGGCTCGATCTTCTCGCCGCCGATGACTGCGCCAGCGACATAGTAACCGCCGTCAAGTCACCCGCCGGCCTCGACTCCGGCCAGCTCGTCAAGCGCCTGCGCGAAAAGCACAACATCCTGATCTCCGGCGGCCAGGACACTCTCAAGGGCAGGATCTTCCGCATCGGTCACCTCGGTGCATGCCAGTATTCCGACCTGCAGCGCACGTGGGAGGCCACGTTGACCGAACTCGCCGAACTCGGCCATCGCGCCGACCGCCAGACAGTCCTGACCGCACTAGAGTCCGGCTACCATGACTGAATCAGCCATGCAGATTATCCTGGTCTGCGACTCACTCGCGCCCGAAGGGCTCGGAATTCTTGGCGAGGCCGGTGAAGTGCGCGTGCGCACCGGTCTCCCAGAGCCCGACCTGTTGCGCGAGGTCGTCGACGCCGACGCCATCATCGTCCGCAGCGCCACGCAGATCACCGCGACCGTCGTCGAAGCCGCCACCCGCTGTCGGGTCATCGCTCGCGCCGGGGTTGGCGTGGACAATATTGACGTTGAGGCCGCCACCCGCCGCGGCATCCTCGTGGTCAATTCCCCTGCCGGCAACATCCTCGCCGCCGCCGAGCACGCCGTGGCCCTCCTTATGGCCGCCGCCCGCTGCATTCCGCAGGGCAACGCCTCCACGAAGGCCGGGCAGTGGGACCGCAAGTCCTGCAGCGGTCGCCAGATACAAGGCAAGACCCTCGGCCTAGTCGGCCTGGGCAACGTTGGCAGCGAAGTCGCCAAGCGTGGCCGCGCCCTCGGGCTGGAAGTAATCGCCTACGACCCCTACATCACCACCGAGCGTGCCGCCGCCGCCGGCGCCACCCTGGCGTCTTTCGATGAGGTCCTCCAGCAGAGCGACTTCCTCAGCCTCCACGCGGTCGCCAGCAGCGAGACCGAACACCTCATCGGTGCCCCGCAACTCGCCCGTCTCAAGCCGGGCGCAATCCTCATTAACACCGCCCGCGGCTCTCTCCTCGACGAAGCGGCCCTGATAGCGGCCCTGCGCGAGGGCACCCTCGCCGCCGCCGCGCTCGACGTCTTCGCCGAAGAGCCCACCCAGAACACCGAACTGCTCAGCCTCCCCAACGTCATCGTCACCCCGCATGTCGGCGCGATGACCCACGAGGCCCAGATCAACGTGGCCCTCGACGCCGCGAGGCAGGTCGTTGAGGTCCTGCAGGGCAAGCCCGCCCGCTGGCCCGTCAATGCTCCTCCCCTCCCGCCGGAGGCCTTGCAGGTCGTGGCGCCCTTCCTGCCGCTCGCCGAGGCCCTCGCGCGCCTCGCCCGTGGCCTGCGCATCGGCCCGCTGCGCCGCCTCGAAATGACCACACCCGCCGACCTCTCGCCCGAGTATCTCGGCTACGTCACCGCCACTGCCCTTGCCGCGTCTATGCAGGGCATCACTGACGAGACGGTCAACGCCATCAACGCCCCGCTGCTGGCCCGCGAGCGCCACATCGAGGTGGCCCAGGCTCGTCGGCAGGACGCCCGCGGCTACACGAACCTCCTGGAGTTGCGCCTGCAAGGCGACCCCGAAACCGTCGTCGCCGGCGCTCTGCTTGATCGCGACCTGCCGCGCATAGTCGGCATCGGGGATTACGATCTGGACCTTCCGCCCGCCGACACCGCCCTGCTGATCTGGCGCAAGTCCCCCTCCCGCCCCGGCTTCATCGGCAGGGTCGGCACCCTCCTTGGCGAAGCCGGAGTGAACATCTCCGCCATTCAGGTCAGTCATGAAGCGCCGGACGAAGTCGGCCTGATGGCACTCACGGTACAGTCCGCCATACCCGAAGACGCCCTCGCCGAGATCAACAACCTCGACGGCGTCACGATGACACGAGTTATTGCTTTTCCTGAGCGTCAAACGGAGCTGTCATGAGAATCCTGGTGACCAATGACGACGGGGTGTTTGCCGAAGGCCTGCGCGTGCTGGTGAAGGCGCTGGTCGAGGTGGCGGAAGTGCTCGTCATCGCCCC
>JAJFUB010000073.1 GCA_021372615.1 bacterium
CGCTCCCACGGCTTCGCGGTCGGTGACCGCTCCCACGGCGTCGCGGTCGGTGACCGCTCCCACGGCTTCGCGGTCGGTGACCGCTCCCACGACATCGCGGTCGGTGACCGCTCCCACGGCTTCGCGGTCGGTGACCGCTCCCACGGCGTCGCGGTCGGTGACCGCTCCCACGCCCTGCTCGCCCACTACGTCTCCTTTGGCACGAACGCGAACCGGCAGCACTCCCCGCCCTTGCACTTGCTGTGCGCGAAGTCGAACTCGGGCTCCTGGCCGAACTCGGCGGCCCAGCCGTTGGCCTCGTTGGTGCAGATGATCCGCGCGACCTGGGCCGCGAGGTGCAGGCGGTCGGACCTGGCCAGGGCGTCATACCACGGGCACTGCGTGATGCGGATCTCCAGGCGCTCGGGCGTCTGGCTCACCTCGAAGACATGCCCCTCCGCCGCCAGCTTCAGCCCGAGCGCCTGGGCGAGGGCGTCCAGCGAGTTCGCGGCAAGGCCCAGGATCTCGCGGGCCTTGCGGGCCTGGAGCTTGGGCATGACCTGCCAGACGGCGTCATCCAGCTCCAGCGCGGCCTCCAGGCCCAGGCGCTGCTCGCACATCACGAACCACAGGCCGTCCACCGCGCCGTATGAACGGCGGAGCATCTCGACCATCTGCGCATCGTTGTAGGTCATCTCACTTCCCCCTCGCGTTGCCGGCCTCCCACAGGCCCTTCTGCTGCTCGGCCACGAGCGTGCCGCACTGGCTGAAGACATTGCCCCGGTAGAGATTGGCCGGGGCCTGGCCGAGGCGGTCCAGGTACAGGCCGAGCACCGCGCCGCCGGTCTCGTCGAAGCCGCTGAAGAGGTTGTCCAGCAGGTCGAAGCGGCCGCGCAGGGCGAGGGCTTCCTTGACGCCGGTGGCGTCCCCGCGCGCGATGGTGTTGCCGGTGAAGACGGAGGTCGCGCTGCCGTAGCTGTCGAGCACGACGGGCACGGTGCAGCCGGTGATGGTGTTGGCGCGGATCAGCCAGTTGGCGGAGGCCGCCGGGTACACCTCGAAGACATCGCCCGGCTTCATGGCGCGAGGCTCGCGCAGCGTAAAGCGGCAGGTCTCGGCGTCGCAGCCCTCCAGGACCGACTGGCCCACCACCTTGGCGCCCTCCAGCCAGACGACGTGCCAGCCCTTGTAGTCGTGTCCCGGCGGGCGGCCGGCGGGGACGCCGCTGTAAGCGGTGGTCAGGAAGGTCCGGTCATCCACGACCTGGTCCACGCGCGACTGCGCACGCGTCGTGACGAGGCCCTGGCCGCAGTTGCGGATGAGGTTGTCGTGGACGATCAGGTTCACCGCCGGCTCCAGCAGGCGTAGGCCCGTGACCTTCGGGTCTGCCGCCCCGCGCACGTAGACCTGGTTGTTGCACACGGTCGTGTCATTGGTGCTGACGCCGATGCCGTAGCGCGCGACGGGCGTCTCCTCGGTGCAGGTCAGGTCAATGATGTTGCCGCTGATGATGGTGTTGGTGGAAGGGTAGTGGGTCAGGTCGGCGCGGCCGTTGGACTCGATGGCGGGGGAGTTGAAGTTGATGAAGAGGTTGTTGCGGATGATGACCTGGGTGGAGCCGTGGGAAGTGACGACCATCGGGCCGCCGCGCTTGCCGGCGTAGCGGTTGCCGGCCTCGAAGACGTTGTCGGCAACGATGTGCTGCCCGGCGCCGAGGGTGGCGAACGAGGCGTCGCGGTTGGCCGTGCCCAGATTGCCCATGGCGATGGTGCCGGCGTTGCGCACGTAGTTGCCGATGAAGTGCATGAAGCGTGAGGCGCCCTCCCACGAGCAGCCGCCGACATCCACGATGCGGCAGTACAGGACGCTGGTGTTCTCGGGGCCCAGGTTCCAGTCGTTGAAGCCGTTGCGCGCGCAGTCCACGGCCGAGCAGCGCAGGTAGGTCGTCTGCTTGGTGCTGGTGCGCGGCGGCGGGGCGATACGGCTGGCCCCGCCGGAGACGAAGGCCTCCTGGCTCATGCGGCGGGCGTGGCAGTTCTCGACCAGCACGCGCTCGGTGCCGGAGATGGCGACCGCCCCCGAGGTCTTCAGGTAGAACCCCCAGAGCCCGCGCCCACCGAGGGTGTTCATGTAGCCGGCCTGATCGGCGTGCTCGAGGCCCATGTGGCCGAGGAGGGTCAGGTTGCGCAGCGTGGCCTCGCTCCCGCCGGACAGCGACACGCAGGTCCCGTTGCCCTCGCTGATGTCAAACACGACATCCTCGGGGCTGGCGCCCTGGACGGTCAGGCCGGAGGGGTTGCGCAGGACGACACCCCGGGCCAGGCAGTAGCGTCCCCTGGGGATGAACAGGTTGCGCTTCTGCTTGATGGCCTCATCCAGGGCCGCCTGCAGGGCAGCATCATCGCTATGGCGCACCACGGCGTCGGCGGCGCTGCGGTTGGCGGCGTCCTTGAGGGTCAGGACATTGCCCTCGATCTTCTCGATGCGACTGAGGAGTTGGTCGCGAGCGCTGAAGACCACCGTGTAGCCATCCTGCCACTCGAAGGGGTGGAAGCGGATCTCGGTGCCGCCGCTGAGGGCGTGCCACTGGTCATCCACCACGCCCCCGTCGTGCCACGTGCGGCAGAAGTCGTCGGTCCAGCGCCACTTGGCCGGGCTGCTCTGGACGACGTCCACGATGTAGACGAACCAGCTCCCGGCCGCGCCGTCGTAGCCACGGAACTCCATCTCGCCTTTGAGCGGGCGTTGCTTCTCATACGTCGCGCGCGGTCCCCACAGCCCGGCGCGCCCATACTGGACGTTGCAGCGGGAGACCATGACGCCCTGCCCGACCTTGAAGTCGCCGATGTCCTTGACCGTGACCTGGCTCGAGCCGGCCGTCGTGGTGGCCCCGGTCGTGAACTCCGAGCCGGAGGCGTTGAAGTCAGCGGCGTTGAGCCACCCGGCGGGCGGCTGGGCCAGGGCGAGGGCGCACAGACTGCTCAGCACGAGGAGGAGGGGAGCCAGGTATCGCATGGCAGAGGCAATTCAGTATGCTCCGCCCGCCGACCTCCCTGCAGGTGGCGCCCGGTCGGGGCGCGAAGCTACGCCGTGCCCATGATCGAACCGTCCTGTCGCCAACTGGTCCGTCGCGCCTGGGAGATCGGCACCGCCATCCCCAGCTTCAACATCCCGCACCTGCCGATGATGGCGCCGGTCGTGCGCGCCCTGCGTGAAACCGACACGATGGGCCTCGTCGCCGTCGCGCGGGTGGAGTGGAAGCGCTTCGCGGCCGGCAGCCCCGGGGCGATATATGAGGAGTACGAGCGGGTCAAGGACGAGCGCTTCACCCGGCTGCACCTGGACCATATCCCGGTGATTGACGAGGACGATGAGCAGGTGGACTACCTGCCGCTGCTGGCCGACGCGCTGGAGCTGGGGTATGACTCGGTGATGGTGGACGGGTCGCGGCTGCCGCTGGAGGGCAACATCGCGGCCACGCGGGCAGTGGTGGAACTGGCGTGGCAGAGCGGGGCGGCGGTCGAGGCCGAGCTGGGGGCCGTGTTTGGCCATGAAGCCGGGCCGCCCCCGCCCTACGAGGAGCTGTACGCGAGCGGGCGCGGCTTCACCGCTGTCGAGGAGGCCCGGCGCTTCGTGGCAGAGACGGAAGTGGACTGGCTGTCGGTCGCCATCGGGAACATCCACGGGGCGGTCAGCGGGGCCGCCAAGAGCGAGAAGAAGGTCCAGGCGCGACTGAACCTGGAACACCTCGCGCGCCTGCGCGAGGCCGCCGGGGTGCCGCTGGTGTTGCACGGCGGCAGCGGCATCCAGCGAGAGTGCGTCCTGGCAGGCATTGAGGCGGGGATCGCGAAGATCAACATCGGCACGAACATCCGCCAGCCGTACGAGGCGGCGCTGCCCCAGTCGGTGGAGGCGGCGCAGCAGGCGGTGTACGAGACGGTCGTGGCGCTGGTGACGGAGGAGCTACGGGTGGCGGGGTCGGCGACGCACCTGGAGGTCCATGGTGAACGGTCCTAGCGTGCTGGTGTTGCCGTTGGTGGTGCTGCTCGTGCTCGCCACGTTGTCAGCGCGGGCAGCGGAGGAGACGCTGCTGGAGGCCTCGTGCCGGCTGGACCTCGGAGCGGACATCGGGCAGAACTTCGGGTCGCTCTTCGAGGTCCGGGACGCGCAGGGGCGGACGGTCATGGGCGCGGGCTTCCCGGGCGTCTACAACACCCACGTGCGCAATGAGCGTTACAGTCTGCAGTTCTACATGCGCCCGCCGGGGGAGGCAACCGAGGCCCGGTTGGAGCCGCACAGCAAGCCCGCGGCCAAGGTGGGCGGGACGTACCTGTTTGACAGCAACGGGCGGCTGTATGCCTTCGACTACAGCAGGCTGAAGGTGTGGGAGGCGGGGCAGTGGCATGATGACCCGGTGCTGCCACCCGATCAGTCCGTCCGCGGCGACGGCGTCACCCGGGTCGGCGACGGGCTGCTCGTCTTCAGCCGCAGCACGGTGCGCTACAACGACCAGGTGATCCTCCCGGCGCCGGCGGAGGGCGCGTACTCGCGCTACTACTACGGCAACGGACATCTGTGCTTCTACTACACGAAGCCGGGCGAGGGCGACGGACACACGTATCTGTACGCCTGCCCCTGGACGCCGCCGCTCTCCGGGCAGGCCACGCCGGTTGACCTGTCTCGGGCCCAGGTGCTGCAACTCACCTACACCGGAGAGACCCCGTTTTCGTGGGGGCAGTGGCGCGATCAGATCGTCACCTGCGCCAACACTGGCGGGTTCTACATGTTCGACGGCGCATGGCATGTGTTGCGCCAGCCGGACAAGCGCGTAAGCTACCAGATCTACACGATGGTGAACTGGGGCGACCGCTTGCTCATGGGGCAGTACCCTTCGGGCAACCTGTTTGCGTATGACGGCAGCACGATCGCGCCCCTGAAGGACTGGCCGCCGGTGATGCCGGGCGTGTCGGGCGGCGCGCGCGAGTGTCAGGCGGCGGCGATCTACCGGGGCGAGTTGTACGTCGGCGTGTGGCCGTGGGCCGAGGTGTGGCGGTACGACCGGGACGCCGGGCAGTGGCGCCTCGCGGGACGGTGCTTCACCCGACCGCCGATCACCGACAAGTTCCAGCACCCCTACGAAGAGGACATCCGGGCCTACAACGAGGCGAACAAGGCCAACATCGTCTTCAACGACTGGGGCCAGCGGGCCACGAGCATGACCGCCGTGGGTGACGCCTTCTACATCGGCACCTCGGCCAAGGGGCCGTTCAACCGCAACGACAAGCTCGCGTTCTTGACCGACGAGGTCTTTGCGGAGTACGGTCGCGTCCTGAAGCTGACGCTGCCGGGGAACCTGTCAGTCAACTTGACGAACGCCAACGTGCTGATGGACCTGCGGTTCGTGGTCACGCGGCGCGCCCTGCGCGTCTTCCGCGACGGGAAGCTACTGGCCGAGCAGACGCTCTCACCGGAGTTCACGGCACCGGTCGAGCCCGCGCGGATCGTCTGGCGGGAGGGCGTCTTTGGGCCACTGCAGGGATCGGTACGGCAACTGAGGGCCAGTGTGCCCGTCGGGAGGCAGTGAACCATGGAACTACGCCTTGAGCAGCGCGCGGCTACCACGATCATCGGCGTGGCGATCGTGGGCAACCCGAAAGCGACGGACTTCCATGACTTCTGGGCCAATCAGTTCATGCCGCGCGAGGCGGAACTCAAGCCGCTGAGCCTCGACGGCGCGTACTACGAGGCGTTCTTCTGCGCCGGCGACCCCGAGCACGTGGAGATGGTGGCGGGGATGGCCGTGGCCCCGGATGCCACGCCGCCGGCAGGGCTCGTCAAGCGCGAACTGGCAGCGACGACGTACGCGGTCTTCGACTGCACCGTGGGCACCATCGGGGCGACGTGGGCGACCATCGAGCAGTGGCTCAGCGAGTCGGAGTATGAGTACGACCGCGAGCAGCAGGGGGACTTCGAGTACTACCCACCGGACACGAAGGATCAAGACTCGCCGGTGCAGATATACGTGCCAGTGAAAGCGAGATAGCTCAGGAGGCTCACCATGGACGTGAAGAAGACGACCTTTGCCGTGTTCTTTGGCAACCGAGGGTTCTTCCCCGGATCGCTGATGGCTTCGGCCCGGGAGGAGCTGCAGAAGGTCCTGACCAAGCTCGGGCATGAGGTCCTGATGCTGGATGCCGGGGCCACCCGCCATGGCGCGGTCGAGACCCCCCGCGAGGGCGAGACATACGCCAACTTCCTGCGCAAGCACCGCGGCAAGTACGGCGGCGTGATCCTGTCGCTGCCGAACTTCGGCGACGAGACCGGGGCCATCGCGGCACTCAAGGACTGCGGCGTGCCGATCTTCATCCAGGCCTACCCTGATGAGATGGACAAGATGGCTCCCGCCACCCGGCGGGACTCGTTTTGCGGCAAGTTCTCCATCATGGACGTGTTCTTCCAGTACGGGCTGAAGTTCACGATCCTGCCGCCCCACACGACGGCGCCCTCATCCAAGCGCTTCGCCGAGCAGGTGGACTTCTTCGACCGTGTCTGCCGCGTGTACAACGGCATGAAGGGCATGGTCGTGGGGGCCATCGGCGCGCGCACGACGGCCTTCAAGACCGTGCGCATTGATGAGCTGGCCCTGCAGCGGCACAACATCACGATGGAGACGCTGGACCTGTCGGAAGTTTTCTACCGCATGGACAAGCTGCGGGCCTCGACCAGCAAGTACAAGGCCAAGGCCGAGAAGCTCGCGGGCTACGCCAACTGGAAACGGGCGCCGGAGTGCGCTTTCGACCGGCTCACGCGGCTCGGCGTGGTCCTCGACGAGATCGTGGACGAGTACCAGCTCGACGCGCTGGCGGTGCGCTGCTGGGTGGAGATGCAGACCCAGCTTGGCATCTCGCCCTGTGTGCTGCTGTCGGAGATGAACGACCGCGGCGTACCCACGGCCTGCGAGGTGGACATGGGGAATGCCGTCACGATGTACGGGCTGCGACTGGCCTCGGGCAATGTCACTACCTGCCTGGACTGGAACAACAACTACGGCGACGAGGATGACAAGTGCATCCTGTTCCATTGCGGGCCGGTGCCGCAGACGATGATGACCAAGAAGGGCGACATCGTGGACCACGCCATCCTGGCCAACGCCGTGGGCCAGGGCTGCGCCTTCGGCTGCAACGTCGGGCGCATCAGGCCGGGGGCCTTCACCTTCGGCTCGATGCTCACCGAGGGCGGGAAGCTCAAGTACTACCTGGGCGAGGGCCAGTTCACCAAGGACCCGATTCCGGCGGACTTCTTCGGCTGCGGCGGCGTCGCGGAGATCCCGAACCTGCAGGAGGCGCTGATGAAGATCGGCTACGCCGGCCATCGCCATCACACCAGCGTCAGCCCCGGCTCGGTCGCCGCGCCGGTGCAGGAGGCCTTTGAGAAGTACCTGGGGTATGAGGTGATGAGGGTATAGAGGCGGGGTTCGGGATTCGGGGTTCGGGATTCGGGAATCGGGATTCGGGAATCGGGATTCGGGAATCGGGATTCGGGAGGCGGGCCGGCCTTGTGCCGGCCCGTCGTGCTTCCCGGAATGCGCTGTTCGTGGGGTCCGTCTACTGCATCAATACAATGCCGGGAGACCGCCGATGAAACGCTTGTGCTTCGCCCTGCTCATCGCGCTGTGCGTCGCTTCCCTCGCCTCCTGCCAGCCGCCGGCCGGGCAGGCTCCGCCGCGGCAGTTCCAGCCCCCGGAGGACCTGGAGTACAAGCCCGATGTCGTCTTCGCCACCGTCAACGGGCGGGATCTGCACATGACGCTTGTGTATCCGAAGCAGCCGCCGAGCGTGCCGATGCCCGTGGTGGTGTGGGTGCATGGCGGGGCGTGGCGGGCCGGGTCATACAAGGGCGCCGGGCAGCTCATCGGCCTGGCGCGGCAGGGCTACTTCTGCGCCAGCATCGAGTACCGCCTCAGCCAGGAGGCCATCTTCCCGGCGCAGATCGAGGACTGCAAGGGGGCGCTGCGGTTCCTGCGCGCCCATGCGCAGGAGTACCGCCTCAACCCCGACAAGATCGGCGTATGGGGCGGCAGCGCCGGGGGGCACCTGGTAGCCCTGCTGGGCACGTCGGGCGGGGTGAAGGAGCTGGAAGGGGACGTGGGCGGGAACCTGGAGCAGTCCAGCGCCGTGCAGTGCGTGGTGGACTTCTTCGGCCCGTCGGACATGACGACCATGATCGCCGACCGGGGCGCCCGCATCCTGGTGGATCAGGCCACGGGCCTCACGCCGGAGGAGGCGCTGATCGGCGGGAAGACCGAAGAGCATCTGGAAGTGGCGAAGGCCGCCAGCCCCGTCACATACGTGGACAAGTCGGACCCGCCCTTCCTGATCGTGCATGGCGAGGTGGACAAGACCGTGCCGATCAAGCAGTCCGAGCGCCTGGACGAGGCGCTGCGCGCGGCGGGCGTGGACTGCACCTTCATACGGGTCAAGAACGGGGGGCACGGGTTCGGGCCGAACTGCGACCCCTCAGCGCAGCAGATCAACCAGATGGTGATGGAGTTCCTGAACAAGCATCTGAAGTAGCGGGGGCGTGGGGCGGGGTCAGCCCCCTGCGGGACCTGCGGTCCCTCCGGGGACAGACCCCTGGGTGACTGGCGTAGTGACGCAGGGCTGGGGCGGGGTCAGCCCCCTCCGGGACCTGCGGTCCCTCCGGGGACAGACCCCTCGGCACAGGCCCAGCGCAGGCCGCAGCGCTCGCAGCTCTCAGTGCACCGGCAGTCGAACTGCCCGGCGTGGATGCCCGCGATGGCCGCGGCCGCGTCGCGCTCCGCCTGCGCCGTCTCCTCTTCAGTCAGGGGGACGATCTGCGCGCGGTCCAGGTAGGCGATGAGGGCGGCGCCGACGGCGCGGCCGAAGGACCGCAGGCCGGCGCAGTACAACCCCAACTGGAAGACGTGGTCCGCGTCGGCCTCGCCCTCCGTCTCATAGCCGGTCTTGTAGTCCAGCGCGCACAACGCCTGGCCGGTCTCCGCCACCGCGTCAATCTTCCCCTCCACCAGCGCCCCCTGCAGTGCGAAGGCCACGGGCACTTCGCTGCGCAGGCCCGCGGCCACCGCCACGCGGTCGGCGTAGACGGGCTGGGCCAGGTACCACCGCAGGCGGTCCAGCATCTCCTGCCGGTCATCGTCAGCCACCATGCGCCAGCCCAGTGCCTGCCGCAGGGCGTCGGCGGCTTCAGGGGGGCCGTCGCGGCCGATCAGCTCGAGCGCGCGGTGCATGATGTCACCGCGCTCGGTCGCGGGCAGCGAGCGCTCCTGCACGGCCGTCGCGCCCAGCCCGCGGTCATCGGCCAGGCCCGCCAGATAGCGCAGATAGTAGTAGCGCGGGCAGCGGCGGTAGGCGGACAGGGCTGTGACCGTGAAGCGCTGCACGGCAGCATGGGCGAGCGGCTGCGGGACCAGGCGGCGGAGCACCTCCGGCGCGTCCGCTGGCGGCAGGGCCGGGGTCGTGGGGCCGCGGCTGTGCGAACCCGTCAGCTCATCCGTCGCCATCACGTGCACGCGCACCCCTGGCATGGCACACGTGCCGGCCTCGGGGTCCAGGTCCATCGCCCCGGCGAGCCACTCGTACCAGCCCTCGGCGGAGCGGTGCCCCAGCGCCGTGCTGAGCACGAGGCGGTCGCGGCAGCGGGTCAGCGCGACATACAAGAGGCGCTTGCGCTCGGCGAGGTCTTCGGCCTGGTCAAGCTCGGCCATCAGCCGCGCGACCGGCGGCCAGGGGCGCTTGCCGCCGACCTCGGGGCAGGCGATGAGCCCGAAGCGGCGATGGGTGCGGACGGCGCTGCCACGGCCGCCGCCGTCGTGGGCGAGATCGGGGACGATGACGATGGGCCACTCGAGGCCCTTGGCGGCGTGGACGGTCATGAGCTTGAGGCAGTCGGCCTGCTCCTCGACGACCGGGGCTTGGGCCATGCGCTCCTCGGTGGTGACGAGGTCGCGCAGGACATCAATGAAGTCGCGCAGGCTGTAGTTACCGGCCGCCTCGAACCCGGCGGCGATCTCGATGAGCTTGCGGACGTTGCCGATCTGCTGGTCGCCGTCGTAGAGCCCGGCGACGGCGGCGGTGTAGCCGGTGCGCCGGACGGTCTCGGACAGCAGGGCCGAGAGCGGCAGGCGGTTCTTGAGCCGCCGCAGCGTGCGGAACTGCTCCCAGGCGAACGCGGCGTGGGTGGCCTCGCCCGCGGCCAGGGCGTCCTGCTGCGGGTGCCGGCCCTCGGCCACGAGCTTGAGGCCCTCGGCCAGTGTGTCCGAGCCCTGCTTGAGCCAGAAGAGCGTCTCATCCGACAGGCCGAACAGGGGCGAGCGCAGGACGCCGGCCAGGGCGATCTCGTCACGCCAGTTCTCCAGCGCCGCCAGGAGGTTCGTCAGGTCGCGGACCTCCTGGCGAGTGAAGAAGCCGCGCCCGGCGGAGGTGTGGTAGGCCAGGCCGGCCAGGCGCAGCGCGCGTTCATAGAGGCGGATGGAGGTCGTCGCGCGGAAGAGCAGGGCGATGTCGCGCAACTGGCACGGCCGGGCGCGCTCCTCGCCGTCGTCGTCGCGCTCGTACACCTGCAGCTTGCCCAGGTTCTCCTTCAGCCACGCCGCCAGCGCTGCGGCCTCCGCCTCGCGACGCTCCTCGGCATTGGTCGCCGCGTCGGCGCGGGCCAGCACGATGTCACAGCACACGTCGTCCTCGGGGGCGTCGCGGTGGGCCTGCAGGGGCTCGTAGAAGGCCTCGTACGGCTCGCGGCCCTCGTGGTCCGGACCCATGAGACGGGGGTCGGCGAAGAGACGGTTGTGCAAGTCCACCAGGTGCGGGTGGCTACGGAACGTGACCGCCAGGCGCTCGCGCTCGGAGCCCTCGGTGGCCCCGAAGTCGCGGCGCACGGCATCGAACACCGTGACATCGGCATCGCGGAAGCGGTAGATGGACTGTTTGGCATCCCCGACGACGAACAGTTTGCCGGGGGGCGGCAAGAGCGGGGCGGCGGGCGGCGGTTGCAGTTGCGGCTCGCCGCTGGCCACGAGCCAGAGCAGGTCACGCTGCAGGGAGTTGGTGTCCTGGAACTCGTCCACCAGCACATGCTGGTAGCGCTCGTGGCAGTCGCGGCGCACGCGCGCGTTGGTGGCGAGGAGGTCGCGGACCAGCACCTGCAGGTCCTCGTAGTCCAGGCGGGCCTCCTCGGCCTTGGCCTGCTGGAAGGCGTTCAGCGCGTGGTGGGCCTCCAGGTAGACGGCGGCGGTCAGCTCCGCGGCGGGGGTCGGGTCGGCGTCGTCGTCGCTGCACAGATCGCCGATGCTGTCAGCGGGCTCCTTGCCCTTGTTCTTGAACTGGCGGCAAGCCTCGGCGACGGCGGCCATCTCGCCCTCGCTCCAGCCCTGGCCCTTGCCCGGAACGTTGCCGAGGGTGGAGATGCGGGCCAGGCACGCGAGGCGGTCCGGCAAGGCCGCCGCGCGGTTCTCGGCCCCGCCGATCAGGGCCAGGAGGTCCACGCGGAGGCCCTCCAGCCGGTCCTGGCTGTCACTGCCGCGGTGTTCGCGCAAGGTGGCGGCATGCCGCATCCACGCCGGGGACATGACGAGGAGGTTGAGGCGCTCGCGGGTGATGTTGTCCTGCTCCGCGGCCCAGCGGGCCAGCAGGTCGGCAGCCGTCGGCGGGGCTTCCAGCTCCGCCTGCCATGCCTCGCGCGCGCGCACGAGCTTCCTGACCGCCTCCAGCGCGCCCTGCAGGCCCAGCGCGGCCACCGCTGTCGCCGCCGAGGGCTCGTCGGCATCCAGCCGGTCCAGCAGCGACCGGCGCAGCGTCTCCTGCAACAGCAGGGAGTGCTGGACCTCGTCCATGACCGCGAAGCCGGGGTCGAGGCCGGCGCGGAGGGCGTAGCGGCGCAGCAGGCTGGTGCAGAAGCTGTGGATGGTGCTGATGGGCGCGTTCTCAAGCTGGCGGGCGCGGTGCTGCCAGAGGGCCGCCGTCTCGGCGTCGTCCGTGGCCAGGGCCTCGCGCTCGCACTCCCGTCGCAGGCGCGCCTTCATGTCGCGCGCCGCCTTGTTGGTGAAGGTGACGGCCACGATGTCGGCAATGTCCACGCCCGCCTGCAACAGAGACAGGTAGCGCGCGGTGAGGGCCTGCGTCTTGCCGCAGCCGGCGCCGGCGTCGAGGAAGATGTTGCGGTCAATGGTCTGCGCCGCGCGGAGGCGGACGTCCTGGTCGGCGGGGTCACGACGCATCGTCCTCACCCCCCGCCTTGGCCTGCGCGCGCCAGGGGAAGTGCCGGCAGATGTCGCCATAGTCGCAGAAGCCGGAGCAGTCGGTGGGTGCGACCGGGAAGCGCCCCTGGCGGATGTGGTAGACGTGCGCGGCGGCCCAGCCGAGGGCCGACCGGATGTACGCGTCGGGCGAGAGGTAGCGCGTGTTGCCACCGACCTTGCGGACGAGGCTGACGGGCTGGCGGTACTGGTAGTAGGCCCAGCCGCAGCACTGGGGCGGGGGCTGCAGCCCGCCGAGGACGGCGGCGGCCGCGCCGAGGGCGTAGAAAGGCATCTGGAAGTCCTGCCCGCTCTCGATGGCGTTGGGGCTGGCGCCGCCCCCGCCCTTGTAGTCATAGACGGCGTACGGCTGGGCCTCGCCCGGCGGCACGTGGCGGAGCACGTCCACGCGGTCAATGTGGCCGCAGATGTGCAGCGGCTCCGTCGCGCCCTCGAGCGTGACGTGCAGGTCGTAGTCGGCCTCGAAGGCGCGCGGGACGAGGCCGGTCTTGGCCAGCTCCGCCTGCTCGTAGTCCACCAGGGCCAGCAGGTTCTCTTCCAGGTCCTGCCGGGCCAGCTCCCACAGCTTGCGGTGGGTGACAAGACCCTGGTGCTCCCACTCGGCGAAGGCGCCGGCGATGGTCCCGCGCATCGCGTCCCGGGCCTGCGCGGGGTCCTGCACGGCGAGGGGCTCGTCGGGGTGTTGGGCCTGGTGTGCCGAGAAGAAGCGCCTCAGGATGCGGTGGGCCAGGACGCCGAGGTCGCTGAGCTCGACTTCCTCCTGCGGCACTTCGAGCGTCTCCAGGCGCAGCACGCGCTCGAGCAGGAAGCGGAAGGGACAGCCGCCGTACAGGCCGAGGGCACTGGCGCTCCAGCGATGGTCAGGGCCGAAGGCATGGGCGAGTTGCGTGTGGACCGCCGGGCTGCGCAACACGCCGTCATGCGCCTCGAACGGCTCCCA
>JAJFUB010000074.1 GCA_021372615.1 bacterium
AAGCGGGGTATGCCGTGGTCAATGCCGGCGACCGTCTGGACCGCACGGCGCAGCTCAAGCCGATGATGTACCTGCGCGGCATGGAGCAGACGTACCTGGACCTGGCGCTCAACCCCTACGTGGCCGAGGCCATCATTGCCCACATCGTGGCCTACTTCCTGCAGTACAATGAGCGCGTCTTCGCCGCGGCTGGCGGGGCCATTGACATCTTCATGATGGGCGACGACTTCGGCACCCAGCAGGGCCCGATGATGAGCCTGGTGACGTGGCGGCGCTTCTTCCGCCCCGGCTTCGCGGCGTTCATCGAGCTGGCGCACCGGCATGGCCTGCGGGTCATGCACCACACGTGCGGCAGCGTCGTGGAGCTGATCCCGGACTTCATCGCCTGCGGGCTGGATATCCTCCAGTCGCTGCAACCGCAGGCCGCGGGGATGGACCTGGGGCGACTGCGGCGGGAGTTCGGGCGCGACCTGTGCTTCCAGGGCGGCATCGACATCCAGGGAGTGCTGCCGCACGGCACGCCGGCGCAGGTGCGCGAGCACGTGCGGAGCCAGATCGAGGCCGCCGGGCGCGAGGGCGGCTACATCCTGTGCACCGCCCACAACCTCCAGCCCGACACGCCCCTGGACAATGCCCTGGCGCTGTTCGAGGCGTACGAGGAGTTCGGCCGAGGCTAGGGTCGTGTCCGGGACGGCGGTCCTGCCCGACCCCATCCGACAGTAGCGCGGGCGGCCTCGCCCGCGCGGGCAGGCGAGGCCGCCTGCCCTACTGGGATTCGTCTTCTCGCAGGGGGCAGGTGACGTGCCTGCAGCCCCGGGAAGGGGTCAGGGCCTCGGCGGCGAATAGGGGAACCGTGCGGACGCCGGACACTCTGGCGTCCGCGACACCCCATGTGACGTGGGACACCAGCGCGGCGGGCCGAGGCCCGCCGCGACATCGGGGTGCGGGCCGGGCGTCATCGGTACGGCCGTGCGCCACCCCCACCATCTACAGAGAGGACGTAAGACCGCATGGCGAAGATCGCTTTCATCGGCGCAGGCAGTTTTGGTTTCACCCGCACCCTGGTCAAGGACATTCTCACCTTTCCGGCGCTGGCGGATGCCGAGTTGGCCCTGATGGACATTGACCCGGAGCGTCTGGAGTACAGCAAGCGCGCCTGCGAGCGCATTGTCAAAGAGGGGAACTACCCCGCCAAGGTGACGGCGACGATGGACCGGCGCGAGGCCCTGGCGGGCGCCGACGCCGTGCTGGTGACGATCCTCGCCGGCAGCACGCAAGTATGGCGGCATGACATCGAGATCCCCAAGAAGTTCGGGGTAGACACCAACGTGGGCGACACGCGCGGCCCGTCCGGCATCTTCCGCGCCCTGCGCACCATCCCCGTGATGGTCAGCATCTGCAAGGACATGGAAGAGTTGTGCCCCAAGGCCATCATGCTCAACTACACCAACCCGATGGCGATGAACTGTCGGGCCATGCAGCGCTCGACGAGCGTGGCCGTGAGCGGCCTGTGTCACAGCGTCCAGGGCACCGCGTACATGATGGCCAACTGGATCGGCGCGCCGGCCAACGAGATTGACTACGTCTGCGCCGGTATCAACCACCTATCGTGGTTTGTCAAGTTCCTGTGGAAGGGCGAGGACGCCTACCCGCTGCTGCGCCAGGCGATGAAGAAGAAGGCCGTCTACGAGCACGAGCGGGTGCGCAACGAGATGTTCCTGGCCTTCGACTACTATGTGACCGAGTCCAGCGGCCACAACTCCGAGTACAACGCCTGGTTCCGCAAGCGCCAGGACCTGATCGACAAATACTGCCTGGACACCAATGACAACACCGGCTGGAACCCCGGCGAGTACGCCTACATCCTCAAGCACTACCTGGCCCGCGAGAAGAGCTGGAAGAAGGACATCATCGCCTGGCTCGACAACCCGGCGCCGCTGAACCTGGCCCGCGGCCATGAGTACGCCGCCTCGATCATCAACGCCTGGCTGGGCGGCGACCCCTTCCAGTTCAACGGCAATGTGCCCAACACCGGCCTGGTCACGAACCTGCCGGACAACTGCTGCGTGGAGATCCCGGTCTTCGCCACGCGCGGCATGCTCAACCCGATCTTCGTCGGGGCGCTGCCGCCGCAGTGCGCGGCGCTGACCGGCCTGCAGGTCAATGTCGAGGAGATGGCCGTCGAGGCCGCCCTCACCGGCGACCCGCGCCAGGTCTACTACGCCATCGCCCACGATCCGCTGACCGCCGCGGTGTTGTCGCTGGCCGAGATCCGCGACATGGTCAAGGCGATGCTCAAGAAGAACGAGGCCTACCTGCCACAGTTCAGCACGATCAAGTTCTGAGCGGCCGGGCACGCGACAGTCTGGGGCGCCACGGCCGGCAGGTCCGGTCGTGGCGCTTCGTCTTCCTGGCCTACGGAGGTGCGCCGCCGTGAGAGGCGCTCACATCGTTGCCCTTGCCCTGCTCACCGGCGCCGCCATCACGAGTCCCTCAAGGAGTGCCCACATGGACTGGCAAGTCGGTCTCGCCCGTCGTGTGCTCACGCCGCAGACGCCGGTGTGGCTGGCCGGCTACGGCACCAAACGCGCCCCCGAGGGCAAGCTGCATGACCTGTGGGTCAAGGTGCTGGCCCTGCAGGACCCGTCGGGCAAGCGTGTGGTCATGGCCACGACCGACCACATGGGCATGTCACGCACCATCTACGACAGCCTGACCGCCAAGGTCAAGGCCCGCTGTGGCCTCGCCGCCGCCGACTTCATGGTGACCTTCTCGCACAACCACTGCGGTCCGGTCCTCAAGGACGACCTGGTGGACTACTACCCCCTCGATGACGAGCAGCGCCGGCTCATTGATGAGTACACCGCGTGGATGGAAGACCAGGTGGTGGACGCCTGTGCCGAGGCGCTGGCGAACCTGCGTCCGGCGCGCCTCCTCAAGAGCGAGGGGAAGTGCACCTTCGCCGTCAACCGCCGCGAGAACACCGAGGCTGACGTGGCGGCCGGCAAGCCCCTGAAGGGTGTAGTGGACCATGCCGTGCCGGTGCTGGCGATCAAGAGCCCCGAGGGCGCCCTGCGCGGCGTCCTCTTCGGCTACGCCTGCCATCCGACGACCCTCTCGTTCAACCAGTGGTGCGGCGACTACCCCGGCTGGGCGCAACTGGCCCTGGAAGCCGACCATCCGGGCCTGACCGCCGCCTTCTTCAACGCCTGCGGCGCGGACGCCAACCCCATCCCCCGGCGGCAGCTCGAACTGGCCGAGAAGTACGGCAAGATGCTGGCCGAGTCGGTCGAGCAGGTGCTGGCCGGGGAGATGCAGCCGGTAGCCACGGGCCTGAGTACGGCGTTGGAGTGGGTGGACTTGCCCTACGAGAAGCTCGTGACACGCGAGACGCTGGAGCCGGTCGCCAACGGCCAGAGCGCCCTGCACGCCCGCTGGGCCAAGCGGATGCTCAAGCTGATTGACCAGGGCGTGCAGTTCCCGACCTCCTACTCGTACCCCGTGCAGGCGTGGCGGATCGGCGACGAACTGCTGCTCATCGCCATCGGCGGCGAAGCAGTGGTGGACTACGCGCTGCGCTTCAAGCGGGAGTTCGGGCCGCGCGCGTGGGTGTGCGGCTATGCCAACGACATGGCAGCGTACATCCCCTCGCGGCGAGTGTGGGAGGAGGGCGGCTATGAGGGCGGCCCGCACCTGGACGAGTACGGCCGCCCGGCCTGGCGCTGGGCGGGGGACGTGGAGGACCGCATCGCGGGGGCGGTGCACCGGGTCGGTGCGCAGGCGGAGGCAAGGTAGATGCGTCCGATCGTGTTGGCAGCACTGGCCATGGTGGCCTTCACGTCGGTCTGCCTCGCCCAGCCCGGCCCACCGGTGCTGGCGCCGGGGCGCTGGTTCACCGTCACCTTCCCGGACCTGCCGCCGACGCTGTTCGCGCTGAACACCCAGCGCACCGACCCGGCGCAGATGACCGTCTTCCTCCCGCGCAACTACGATCCGCAACACAGCCATCCACTGTTCATCTTCCTGAACGGCTGGGACGGCGGCAACGCCGGCAACCCTGGCATCGCGCGGGCCCTATCGGAGGAACGGGACTTCGTGTGCGTAGCCATGCCCCTGTTCAAGGAGCGTCTCGACCTCTCGATTGCGCCCGAGACCCGCAGGATCCTGGTCCAGGACGGTGACGGTCGCTACGCTTGGCCGTACTACAAGGCGATGCTGCAGAAGCTCGATGAACTGGTACCGAACCTCGACCCCGCGCACCAGATACTGGGTGGCTTCTCGAATGGGGCCCACATGGTTGCCGGGCTGGTCAACGAGAGTGACGGCGAGGCCGCCGGCCGCTTCTCCGCGTTCCTGCTCGGCGATGGCGGAGGCGGCTTGCGCCGCTTCGACCTGCTGAAGGGCAGGCCGCTGCTGATGGTGTGCGGCGTGTGGCGACCGAAGCCCGAACCCGCGCTCGCGGCAGGGGTCAAGCTAACCATATACCGGATGGCCGAGGCCAGGCACGCCTTTCCCGACACGGAGTACCCCGCAGTGCGGGAGTGGCTGCGCGGGCCGGCGTTGCAGACAGTCGTGCCTGAGGCGAATGGAGGAATGGAATGATGTCTGGCGCAGCCCCTCGACCCGGTCTTCTGGCCGCACTCGTACTGTTGGCCTCCGGCTGCGTCGCCCAGCCTGGCCCACCGGTGCTGGCGCCGGGTCGCTGGTTCACCGTCACCTTCCCGGACCTGCCGCCCACGCTCTTCGACCTGCGCAACGAGCGGACCGACCCGGCGCAGATGACCGTCTTCCTGCCGCGCAACTACGACCCTCAGCGCCAGCACCCGCTGCTCATCTTCCTCAATGGCGGTGACGGCGGCAACGCCGGCAACCCCGGCGTGGCGCGGGCGCTGACGGAGGAGCAGGACTTCATCTGCGTGGCCCTGCCGCTGTTCAAGATCAGTCTCGACCCGAACTCGCCGGTCAATAAGTCGCCGGTCATCATCGTTCGGGGCGCGGATGGTCAGTACGGCTGGCCGTTCGTTCGGACCATGCTGACCAAGCTCGAACAGATCGTGCCCAACATGGACCCGGCCCATCGCATTCTCGGTGGTTTCTCCAACGGCGCGCACGCGACCGCCGCGCTCATTGACGGGTCGGGCGGGGAAGTCACTCGCCTGTTCTCCGCGGTCATGTTCGGCGAGGGCGGGGGTGGGCTGCAGCACTATGAGCTGCTCAAGGGCAAGCCTTTCCTCATGATCTCCAGCAACGCCAAGTCCCTGCCACGCGCTCAGGAGATCACTGACGCGGCGAAGGCGGCTGGAGCGCAGACGACGCTCATCTTCGAGGACATCGGCCAGCACGGCTTCCCGCCGGCCGCGTACCCGAAGATCAGGGAGTGGCTGCGCGGACCGGCACTCGGAGGAGCCGCGAGGGAAGACAACGGAGGCGTCGAATGACCTTAGCACGGATGGCTCTGTCGGCGCTATTGCTGCACGGTGGTCTCATCTCACTTGCGGAGGCGGTGCCTGTGGCCCAACTGACTCTCAAGAGCAGCGAACCCCTGAGTGCCTCGTCCAAGCTGATGCACGCCAGCTACCTCAAGGCCGAAGGCCCGGAGATGGTGCGCCTGGGCGGTGTCTCGCCCGACAACGGCCGCACCTGGCACGACGTGCCGGTCACGCCCAACTTCGACCAGGACCTCCCGCAAGGCTACCGTCGCGAGAGCTTTCCGCTCTTCGTGGACCACACCAACGGGCGGATCGTCCGGCTGGTGCCCTCGATGGACACCGAGGGCCTCGACCCCACCATCGTCGAGCCGCCCATTGCCCTGCAGACGTACTACCTCCGCTACCGCGTGAGCCTCGACCAGGGCAAGACGTGGCTCTTCGATGACGTGGTCGTGCAGAACGGTCACACGCCGGTGAAGCCCTTCGAGGGCGTGGTTCGCGGCCGCAACGGCATCTTCATGGGCGATGTCGGCTCGCAGATCATCCGCACGCAGGCCGGCAAGATCATCATCCCGGCGCAAGCGTGCCTGCTGGGCGAGGACGGCAAGCTGTCCAACCCCGGCGGCGGCTTCACCTACACCGATGTGGTGATGGTCATCGGCACCTGGCAGGAGGACGGCCACCTCACGTGGGAGATCAGCCGCGTTGAGGGCGACCCGGCGCGGACCACGCGCGGGGTCATTGAGCCCACCCTCGCGCAGTTCGACGACGGACGGATCCTGTGCGTCATGCGCGGGAGCAACGGGGGCAGCAAGGACCCGGACTGCAAGCTCCCCGGCACCCGCTGGTGGTGCATGTCGGCAGACGGCGGATACCACTGGACGAAGCCGGAGCCGTGGACCTATGAGGATGGACAGCCGTTCTTCTCGCCCTCAAGCATGTCGCAACTGCTGCAGCACTCCAGCGGGCGCGTGTTCTGGATCGGGAACTTGTGCGCCACGAACCCACGGGCTAACGACCCGCGCCACCCGCTGGTGATCGGGCAGGTGGACCCGAAGACACTGGGTCTGATCCGCCAGAGCGTGCTCGTCGTGGATGACAAGCAGCCGGAGGAGGCGGGGCTGAACCTGTCGCACTTCTGGGGGATAGAGGACCGCGAGACCGGCGACATCGTCATCGCCGGGGCGCGCTACTCGCAGGGCTACAAGGAAACCCACCCGCACCTGTGGCGTATTGGTGTGAAGTAGTAGCGCCACCGGGCAGGAACGGTCGGGCCGGACCGCGAACGATACTATAGTCTTCCACGGGGTCCACCCGAAAGGAGCACTACCATGTGGCGCCGCAACGGTTTCACACTGATTGAGCTTCTCGTGGTCATCGCCATCATCGCGATTCTCGCGGCCATTCTCTTCCCCGTGTTTGCCAAGGCGAGAGAGAAGGCTCGGCAGGCGAGCTGTTTGTCCAACTGCAAGCAGCTCGGATTGGCTTTCATGCAGTACGCCCAGGACTATGACGAACTGATGCCCCCGGCACGGACGGACTGCGCAACGCCGGGCTATGTCTATGGCAACTACCGGTACTGGTCGGAACTGATGGAGCCCTACCTGAAGAACCGCCAGATACTGCTGTGTCCGTCGGACGCCTCGCCCTGGGGGTCCGGCGTCGGCGCCATACAGCCCTACCTCTATTTCTCGTATGGCTACAACATCAACTACCTGGCGACCGAGCCCAGTCCCAGCGTGCCTGTCCTGGGCCTGGCCGGCCGCTCACTGAGCATCATCCAGCGCCCCGCGGAGAAGGTCCTGCTCTGCGACAGCGACTCGCTGTTCTCCAGCGGCATCGCTGTCAACCTCTGGACGGGCGACCCCAACGGCTACGGCGACGACGTGGCTACGGCCGGCGCGACCCGCCACAACGGCGGGGTGAACGTGGGCTACTGCGATGGCCACGGCAAGTGGCAGCAGTGCGCCGCAAAGACAGCGCCCTGGCCCGGCTTTGTCACCAACCTGTGGAAGTGGCAGGCCGACGCGCAGTAGGGCCAGACCGTACCCGACTTGACCTCCCAGGCAGCGCCACCCGGCGCTGCCTGTGTGGTTCTGCGGGCAGGTCGCCGCGGGCGGGCGGGCGAACAGGCCAGCAGCGAGCGTTGCCGCATACCTCATGGCTCGCCCTCAGGCTCCATGCACCCGGCGCCGGCCAGCCGACCAACCCACGACGCCTCCGCAGCCGCCGCGACCGCCCCGGCGCCGTTGCGCCGCGGCTTCGTCCGGGCCGGCGTGCTCGGCGCGGTGTTGCTGATCGCCCTGCTCGGCCTCACCCCCTACAACGACTACTTCAT
The DNA here is from genome assembly GCA_021372615.1 of bacterium. NCBI lineage: Bacteria > bacterium. Next base: position 7,768 of record JAJFUB010000074.1, read on the forward strand.
CCGCGGCAGTTACATGGCCAACCACCATGTGCCCGTGGCCGCCAGCTTCGTGCTCCTGCTGCTGTGCCTGATCGTCAACCCGGTGCTGATCGCGTGGGGCCGGAGAGCCGCGTGGGGCCGCGTGCCCTCACGCGCCCAATGCGGGTGTGAGGACACGCCCGCCCACGCCACCCGTGCGGCGTTCTCGACCCGTGAGCTGGCTGTCATCTGGGGCATGATGGCGGTCTCCTCGGGCCTGGCCTCGGCGGGGTTCCTGCGCTTCCTCTTCCCCACGCTGGCGGCCCTGCACGGTCTCGCGACGCCGGAGAACAAGTGGGAAGATGTGCTGTTCCCGCTGGTGCCCTCGTGCCTGGCGCCGAGCACCCCGCGCGGATTGCGCTGGTTCTATGACGGGGGTACCTCGTTCGGCGCCATCCCCTGGGACGACTGGCTGCTCCCCATCGTGTGCTGGTCGCTCGTGGCGATGCTGCTGTGGAGCGTCATGCTGTGTCTGGCGACGATCCTGCGCGCACAGTGGGTCGAGCACGAGCGCATGACCTTCATCCATGTGCAGCTCCCGATGGCGCTGATCGAGGCGCCCGAGCCGGGGCGGCTGGTCAACCAGTTCCTCCGCGACCGCCTGATGTGGATCGGCTTCCTCGTCCCGGTCGTGCTCTACGGGGTCATGGGGCTGGGCAGCTACTTCCCGGCCATGCCCAAGTTCTCGATCATCTACCCCAACTTCTATTCCAAGGCGGTGCACTTCGACGCGCGGCCGTGGAACGCCGCCGGGCCGATCTACTTCGCCTTCATGCCCTCGGTCCTGGGCTTCGGGTTTCTGCTGACCACCGAGGTGTCGCTCTCGGCCTGGGCCTTCTTCATTCTCTTCCGGCTGCAGGCCGTGATGCTCGCCGCGGCAGGGCTGCAACTGAAGACGATGGCCTCCAGCTACGGCGCGAAGGCCTTCATGGCCTACCAGGACATGGGGGCGTATCTCGCGCTGGCGGTCCTGACGGCCTACATGGCGCGAGGGCACCTGCGGCGGGTGTGGGAGTACGCCGTGAGCGGCGCGGACGACCGCACCGAGGCCATGCCCTACCGCGTCGCGGTCTTCGGGGGGATGGGGGCGCTGGCGGCGCTGGTGCTGCTCGCCAATCTGATCGGCTTCCGCGTGCCGGTGGCCCTGGGCTTCCTCGGGGCGTTCTTCGTCGTGTGCCTGGGGGTGAGCTGGCTCACGTCCACGACCGGCGTGCTGCAACTGCCGGTGTCGTTCCGGGCGGAAGACTACCTGTACTCGATGGCCGGCACGCGGTCGTTGCTCCCACGCGAGCTGGCGAACCTCGCCCTCCCCTCGCGCGCCTTCACGTTCTACTACAACGAACTGCAGATGCCCCACTACCTCAATCTCTTCAAGCTGTCGGGAGAGACCGGGGTGCCGCTGCGCACGATGGGCCGCTCGATCGTCGTGGCCGTCCTGCTGGGGCTGGTGGTCGCGTGGGTGGCGCAGTTGGCGCTCGTGAACCAGAAGGGGGCGTACGCGCTGCAGCAGATGTCGTACATCAGTTGGCCGCGCACGCCCTTTGAGGTGGCGGCGACGACCATCGCCAACCCGCAGGGCCCCGACCCGATGAGCTACCTGTTCGTCACCATCGGCGCCCTGTCGTTCGTGGGGCTGATGGCGCTGCGAGCCAACCTGATGTGGTGGCCGCTGCACCCCGCCGGGCTGCTCATGGGCGGGACGATGCAGGAGATGTGGTTCTCGCTCTTCGTGGCGTGGCTGTGCAAGACCGCCATCATGCGCTACAGCGGCGCGCGGGGCTACCAGCGGGCGCGCGGGTTCTTCCTGGGCCTGGCCATGGGCGAGGCGGCCATCGCCTGCCTCTGGATCGCCATCGGCTTCGTCACCGGCACGGGGGTGCGGCTGCTGCCGTAGCGGGGGGCGCCGGTGGTACGCCCGACACTCCTGTCGGGCGCGCAGGCTCTCGCCCGACAGGAGTGTCGGGCGTACTACGGTCCCCGGTAGATCCGCACCTTGGCGAACACGCCCTCCGGCCCCCAGGTCCACAGCCCGGGGTGCCTGGGCGCGCCCGGGGCCGGGCCCTGGAAGTCCAGCGACAACTGGTCATCCACGATGAGCTGGGCATGGCCGTCGGCCAACACCTGCGCGATGACATGGTGCCACTTGCCCGGCGTCACCAGCGGCCGCGGGGACGTGAGGACCTCGGCCCCGTCCACCAGCAGCTTGTTGCAGGTGTTGCCATTGGAGCCGAAGCCAAAGAGATAGCCGCTGCCGTAGTTGGTCGGGTCGGTCAGCCAGAAGGGTGACAAGTCGCCGCCGGCGCCGCCGATGACGCGGGTGTCGTACTCGACCCGCACGGGCGCGGGCAGCTTCTCGGCATACGCCAGGAACGCCTTGTCGCCGCTCGACTGGACGAAGCCGTCGTGCGCGGTCCACTTCCCCACTGCCTCGCGCCAGCGCCCCGACAGCGCCTGCCCGGTGAAGTCGTCCCCGTAGGCCAGTTGCCAGTTTGCGCCGGCGGGATACCTGATCTCCCCGGCCTGGGGCGCCGAGCGGGGCTTGGGGGTGGCGAAGGCTTCCCGGTTGGCGAACTGGTCGGCCGGTACGACGGCGACCGCAGCGGGGAAGCTCGCGCCCATGGGCGTCAACTCCGCCGTCAGGCGCCACTGGTTGGTGTTGGTGCACGTCTTGATCAGCAGCACGTTGTCGCCTGCCCGTAGCGTCAGCGGCACCCTATCCTGGGCCGGGGCGGCGTTGCGGCTCTGGTTCGCCGACCAGACGTAGCCGCCGTTGAGCACGACAGTCAGCCCGCCCGAACTGCCCACTTGCAGCACCGCCGGGGTCTCGGTGGCGGCATTGAGGCAGGCCACGGCGTAGGCCACGCCGGGCTCCTTCGTCTTCAGCAGCGCCCCCAGGTCCAGCCATTCGTTGCCGAGCTTGACCGGCTGCCACTTCCGCCCGTCCACATCCGCGTGGATGTTCAGCGCGTCTTCGGGCGGGTAGAGCGTCAGGTCCAGCGGCTGGCCGGACTCGTTGGGGAAGGGCCCGACCACCAGCCAGTCCCTGATCTGGCCGCTGCCCACCGTGAGGGTCGGCGACAGCCACACCTGCGTGTGCGGGAGGATGACGCCGACATGCAGGCACACCTGTCGGCGGCCCCATGTGCCGGGCGGCACCGTGACCGGCAGCGTCAGTGAGGCGCGGCCGTCCTGCAGCGCCGTGGCCGAGCCATCTCTCGCGCAGGTCAGCGGCTCCGCCACATGGGCGGCGATCTGCCAGCCCGGCTGCCAACGCGCCAGCGACAGGTCGAGCACCAGCGTCGCCTCGCCGCCCCCGCCCTTCTGCAGCAACGCCGGCAACGTGCTGACCTTGTTCACCTGCAGGCTGAAGCCCACCAGCCGCGCGGCGGTCGCATGCGGCAGCACCACACCCCGGTTGTCCGCCTCCCGGAAGAAGGCCGTCAGCACCCCCAGCGACGCCTCGCGCGTCGCGGCGGCCGGAGCCTGCTCCAGCGCCGTGAGGGTCTGCGCCACCTCGGGCCAGGTCGCCGGGTCGTCCGTACGCCCGGCCTCGCGGGCCGCAACGCGCAGGCGGGAGCGCTCGGCGGCGGCCCACTGCGCCCCGTCGCACAGCCCGCGCTCCAGCCCGTCGCCCGTCAGTGGATCGCGCACGTTCTCGACCGTGTTGCCACGCACGACGATCCCGCGGATGGCGCGATCGAGCCGCACTGCCTCCTCGGCGTCGCGGATCGTGTTGTCCTCGATGACCGCATCGCTGACGCTGGGTCTGTCGTTCCCACTGCCGCCGACGTGGATGCGGGCATTGTTGTCCAGGCGGTTGCCCCGCACGACGGAGCCGACGTTGTACGGCCAGGGCCAGTCGCGCGTCAGCGGCCAGCCATACAGGCCGATGACCGAGTCACCCGACAGGATCGCGTTGTTCGCCCCCGAACGATAGATGCTGCCCTCGGTGATGGCGTTGTCCACGTACTGACAGAACCACGAGGGTTGATGGCAGGGGTTCTTGTCGGGCGGCAGCGTGTAGCCGCCGTAAGGCTTCCCAATCCCCTGGTAGCCGCCCGCGCGGGCGCAGGTGTTGCCGGACACGATGTGCTCGGACGAGCTGCCGTAGAACTGGATGGCGATGCCCGCGTCGCTGAAGCTGTTGCCCGAGAGGATGTAGTGCCGCTGCAGCATGGTGATGCCGACGAGCGACGTGGCGTCGGGTGGCACGTCCCAGGGGCGATCCACCGTGACCGTGTCCCCCTCCACCTTCACGACGCGCCGCATCTGCGTCCAGCCCTTGCCGGAGAAGACGAAGACCGCGGCGTCGGCCCAGTTCCTGGCCCCCGGCTTGAGTGCCTCGGGCAGCGTCAGGGCCGTACCCTTGGCTCTGGCGATGGGGCCATAGTACAGCCCGCCGCCCGCGTCCGACGTCATGGCCTCGCGATCCCACCCGTGCATGAGCCGCAGCGTGTTGTGCGCGTAGTACACGTTCTGCGAGGCGCTGGAGCCGTCGAGGCAGTTCAGGCCCCCGCCGGTGGCCATCAGGTCCGCGCCGGTGATGGTGTTGTTCTCGAAGATCAGCCCGTCCGATCCGGAGAGGCAGTACCAGCCATGCCGGCCGTTGTACAGGGCGTTGCCCTGGACGACGCTGTTGCGGGCGCGGCTGAGGAACAGCGCCCGGCCGCTGCCGTACAGGTCGCAGTTCAGGATGCGGAGGTTGTCTCCGCCCAGGCGCACGCTGTCGCCGCCGGAGATGCGCGCCAGGTCGCGGTGCCGCAGGTCGGTCTCCTCGGCCGTGAGGTGGCCGCGATAGGCATCCACCCGCGTCCGCACGCAGGCCAGCTCGACGTTGCCGGCGTCGGGCTTGTCGCCCAGGTCGCCCACGATGATGTGCCGGGCCTTGGAGGCGTAGAGGGTCAGATTCGCGATGGCGAACGAGTTGGTGCCCTGGATCAGGGCCTCAGGCGGGTTGGTCATGTCGGGCCAGAACAGTGCGACCGACTCCAGCGGCTCGCCAAGCAGACGCACGAAGCGGGGGATCCTCAGCCCCGCCGTCACCTGATAGCGCCCACGCGGCAGCATCACGAACCCGCCGCCGTTGGCTCCGGCCTTGTCGAGGGCGGCCTGGATGGCGGCGGTGTCATCGCGCGCGCCGGTGCCGTCGGCGCCGAAGTCGCGGACGCTGAAGCTGGCTATGGGCCAGGGCTTGCGCTCGGGGATGATGAGCGGGAGGGGCGCGCTCCAGCCCCTCGGCCCGCCATAGCCGCAGTGGTAGAAGGCCTCGTAATGGCCGGGCGGCAGCTTCGCCGGCACGGCGACCCGCGCCGCCCAGGTGTCGCCCCACTTGCCGAGGAAGAGCGAGACGCTCTTGGGCCCCCTCAGGAACACCTGTGCCTTCGGCCCGGCGAGGTTCTTGCCGAAGAGGCGGAGGACCTGCCCCGGCGACACGCCCTCGGTCTGCGCCCACCATAGCGTCGGCCGGTTGACGAGAACGGGAGTGTTGCCGACCAGCAGGCTGTAGAGACCCGGCTTCTGGTTGGGGGCGATGAGCACCTTGAGGCACTGGTCGGAGGCCTGGAGCACGGTCACGCCGGCGCCGTGCGGATACGAGCCGGCGACCGGCTGGCCGGGCGTGCTGGCGGGGCCGTCGCCCAGGCGGCACAACTCGACCTGGGGCTTCTCGCCGAAGCCGTCGCCGAACAGCATGACCGTGTCGCCCGGCTGCACGGGGTCCTGGACCTGCCACACCACCGGGGCGGCGTGGGCCAGGGCGGTGATGACGAGGGCGAGCAGCATCAGTGGCACTCTCATTGGGTCAGCTCCGTGTTGGGCCATGGCAACAGCGTGTTCCGCCCCTTCGGGGTGCACGGCAACGGCTCCTCCCCACGGCCGCGCGTTCCCGATTGCCGATTCCCGATCCCCCACCCTCACTTACCGGCCGCTACTTCCGCGTCTGTCAGCGCCCGGGTCCAGATGCGCACCTGGTCCATCAGGCCGATGAAGCAGCCCGGGCCGGCGGTGGTCGGCGGGTCGCCACCCCATGCTTCGCGCCCGATGATCAGCGGCTCCATGTTCTCCTGCCGGCCCAAAGGGTTCTGCTTCTCGGACACGAGCTTGCCGTCCACAAAGACGCGGACGCCCTGGCCGGTCTTCATCACGACCGTGACGCGCGACCACTGGTTCTCCTTGAGGGTCGCCGGACCGCCGAAGTTGAGGCTCCACTTGCCCTGCTCGTCCGTGGCCTCAAAGCCTACGCTCGCGCCGGTCTGGTTGATGACGAAGGGGCAGCCGGCATTGCCGAAGCGCTTGGCGATCAGCCCCCGCCGGCCCTTGAGCGTGGCGGGCTTGATCCAGAAATCCACGGTCAGGTCGGGCGCGTTGAAGACCGCCGGCTCGTTGATCCGCAGGTAGCCCTTGCCGTCGAGCTGGACGGCCTTGCCGGTCACGCCACCGTCTACGAGCTTCGCCCCGTCCTCGAGCCGGGCCGCGAAGTTGTTGCCCGAGGCATCGGGGGTGGTGTTGCCCGGCGCCTCCTCGAAGTTCAGCACGAGCACCGGGTCGGGCCGGTTGAGGTACTTGGCCAGCCGCGCCATGGCCGCCTGGCGCGCCGCCGGCTCATCCATCAGTTCGTGCGCCACGTTCGTGAACGTGTTGCCTTGTGCCAGCACGTTCTGGCAGCTCTGGCTCACGAAGATACCGGTGTCGCTGTTGGCCACCTGGTTCTGCGCGACGAGTACATTGGCGCAACTGCCGGTGATCTTGATCTGGCTGTTGGCCTGCAGCTTGTTGCCCCGCACGACTGCACCGCGCGTCAGCGGCCCTTCGTACTCCGCGCGGCGCGCACCGTAGATGCTGATGACGCTGTCGCCGGCGGAGGTCCAGTGGTAGTAGTTCCCCTCGGCGATGGTGTTGCCCAGGAACTGGCAGTACCAACTAGGCTGGAAGCCATGGTACCACAGGCCGAGAGCCTGGTAGCCCTGATTACGGGCAGCGGTGTTGCCGACGACATCACACTCGATGGAGGTGCCATAGAACTGGAAGGCGCCGCAATCGGTGAAGCTGTTGCCCACAAAGGCATAGCGCCCGTGGAACATGGTGATGCCGAGGGTGGATGACTCATCGGGCGCGACCTGCCAGGGCTGGTCCAGCGTCACATTCCGGCCTTCCCAGGCCTTGACCCAGCGCCACTGGCCGGCCCCCTTGCCGTCGAGGATGAAAACCCCGCCGTTGGTCCAGTCGCGCGCCCCCCACTTCGCGTCTGCGGCGAGGACCATCTGCGCGCCGGATGCCGAGGCGACCTTGCCGAAGTATGCCTCACCGCCGGCGTCGGTCGTCATCACCTCGCGGTCCCACCCGTGACAGAAGCGCATGTCATTGTAGGCGTAGTAGATGTTGCGGCTGCAGGCGGTGGAGTAGTTGGCGATGCCGCCGCCGGTGCTCATCAGGTCCGCGCCCTGCAGCGTGTTGTGCTCGAAGATCAGCCCGTCGCTGCCCTCCAGGCAATACCACCCCCAGCGGCCGTTGTAGAGCTGGTTGTTAGCGACCAGCGCATGCCGCGCGCGGGACAGGTACAGCGACCGACCGCTGCCGTACAGGTCGCAGTCGGTGATGGTCACGTTCTCCCCGCCGACCCGCACTGTGTCGCCGCCGCCGGTGGACCACTTCAGCGACATGCGGAAGCGCTCGTCTACCTCCTCGGGCTTCAGGTGCCCGCGGTAGGCGTCACCGCGCACGCGCAGGCGCTGCAGCCACACGTTCCCGGCGCCCGGCTTGCTGCCCAGATCCCCGGTGATGATGTTGCGGTGGTTGCTGGCGTAGACGGTGAAGTCGGTGAGGGTGAAGGAGTTCGTGCCGAGGATGAGGTGCTCGGGCGGGTTGGCGAAGTCGGGCCAGAAGAGCGCCACCCACTCCCGCTTCTCGCCCGCGAGCCAGACCTTGGGCGGGATGCGCAGCGTGTCGCTGCACTGGTAGCGGCCACGCGGGAGGTGGACGACGCCCCCCTTCTCCCCCGCCTTGTCCAGCGCCGCCTGGATGGCCGCGGTGTCATCGCGCTGGCCGGTGCCGTCGGCGCCGAAGTCGCGCACGTTGAAGGACGGAGCGGGCACCATAGCCGGCACGGGCAGTTGCTTGACGGTGAGGGTCACCGGGGCGCTCTCGGCATAGCCGTTGCTCACCGTGACCCGGCAGTCACCGGACATCGGCGGGCACACGAGACTGACCGAGTAGCCATCCGACTTCGCCGCGACGGTCTGCGTGCGCTTGCCCGTGAAAGTGACGCTCGTCTTCTGCCCCGGCATGGCGAGGTTGCGGCCGAGCAGGCGCATCTCGCCGCCGCCACCCACCACTGCGCCGAAGGCCCCCCGCCACCACCAGATCGCCGGGCGGTTGAGGTCGCGGGTCGCCGTCCCGCCCGGGGTCTTGATGGCGAGGGTGAACAGGCCAGGCTTGAGCGTGGCGGGGATGACGCACTTGAGACCGGTGTCGGTGGCCTGGAGCGCCGGCACGGCGACACCCCTGGCGTCCCCCGCCCGTGTGATCGTCACAGTGGCCTGGTCGCCGAATCCCTCCCCGGCGACCAGCACGATCTCACCGGGCTGCACAGGGTCGCTGGCCCAGTAGATGGCCGGGGCCGCCGCGAGCGGCGCCAGGGCGCCCAGCAGCAGCAGTGCGGCGGTCAGAGGTCGCGCCATGGTCTAGTTCACTCCTCAGGCGGCGGGGTCACAGCGGCGTCGGGCCCGGGCTTGTGGTCGGGCGGGGGGCGCAGGCCCCACGCAATGGCGTTCACCGGGCACACGCGCACACACGCGCCGCAGGCAAAGCAGTCCTGGGGGAAGGGGCGGCGGGCGCGGAGGCCGGCAATGGCGTGGGTCGGGCAGGTGCGCTCGCAGGTCTTGCAGTCCACGCATGTGTTCAGATTGACCCGGGGGCGCCACAGGGAGATGCGCTCGCCGAACCATGACACCAGCCCGAAGGGGCAGAACAAGTTGCACCAGGGGCGGTAGAACCAGATGCCCGCTACGAGCACGACGACAGCCACGACGACTGCAGCGACCGCGCCGAAGCGGAAGATGCGGAAGGGGTCCACGGGTTCGAGCAGATCGGTGGCGGAACTTACCGCCGCCATAGCCATGGTGAGGAAAGCCGCGACGCGGATGCTGTTGGTCAACACGAAGGGGAGCTTGAGCTTGCGGGGCCGGTCGCGCCAGACGAGGTCTTGCGCCGCCCCGAACTGGCAGGCCCAGCCACAGAACACCTTGTTGCCGATGATGCTCATCAGCATGAAGCCCACGAAGGCGATCAGACGCGGGAGGAAGAGGCGCCCCGTCTGACCGTACAGCACCAGGGCGTCCTTGACGGTCCCTGGGGCATTCGGCTCAACCCCAAGCCACACGCCGAACACGAGGACGGACCCGGCTAACACCGCCTGGCGTGCCCGGCGGCTGACCTTCGTGCGCGCGAGCAGCACCATCACGGTGACGAACAGCACCCCCCAAAGCAGGAACTTCAGGCGGATCTTGCGCCAGTCCTTGCTTGCGGCCTCCCCGGCGACGGGGTCGAGGCGGCCGAGCGCGGCCTGCACGTCGGCCGGCTGCAGGCCGTGCTGGCGCAGGATCTGGCTCATCGGCTGGTTCAGGTCGGCCTCCGGCCCCAGGCCCAACTCCCGCGCCAGGGCCTCGGGGGCGACGTGCCGTGCCTGCGCGAAGTCGCGCAGCGACATGTTCAGCCCGGCGCCAGGCTGTGCGGGCGACCCGCCCCCAATCTCCTGGGCTATGGCGCTGGCGGCCACGAGTACGAGCAGAAGCGCTGGCAGCCACGTCCCGAATCGGAACCTCATGGCACATTCCCTCTTGGGGCACCCCCGGCGGCAAGCTACGGTGCGGTGGTGATCTCATCGAGCCAGAGCGTGTTGGCGGTCTCCTTCTGCCCGAAGGCGGCGGAGGCGTCCACGAACCCGAGCGAGCGGATCGTCTCGGGCTGGATCCCCTCGTCCGGGTCCTTCGTGTCCTCGGACAGCGTCATGTCCGCCCAGGTGATGACCGGCGTCTGCCACCGGCCCGGCGCCAATTCGATGACCTTCTGGTACCGCGAGCGGTCGTCTTCCTCCACCAGGAGCAGCAGGGGCAGGGCTGCGCCGCTGCGCACCGAGAAGGTGATCCCACGGGCGCCGGCCAGCGCCCCGGCCGCGACCTGGCGCAGTGCCGCCAGGAGGGTGCCCCGGGGCAGCGTGTAGTCGAGCCGGAGCGACTTGCCCCGCACCGCCGGGTCGTCGCAGGCCGCAGCCCGCAGATCGCGCCCACCAAAGACCATGAAGTAGCCGGGGTCGCCGTCGCAGTCCTCCAGCATGACCGTGCCCGCTGCCGCCGGCGCCGCCAGACGGTCTGGCTCACCCTCGAGTAGCTCGACTTCGTCCACCCAGAGGGTACGCTGGTTGGGGCGGGCATAGAAGAACGGCAGGTTGCCCTGGGCCAGGAAGACGCCGGGGTCGGCGAGGCCGATGAAGTTGACTTGCTCGGGGTCCAGCCGGCCGTTCTCATCCTGGCTGTGCTCGTCGAGGCGGAACTCGGTGAGGGGGAAGTCGAGGACGTGCCACTCGTCGGCGGTGAGGTAGGCAAAGAGGAGGTAGTTGGACTCGTCGGTCTCGCGCAGGGCAAGGACCACAGGGCCGGCCACGGAGGTCTGCACGGCCAGGTGCAGACACCGTGCGCTGGTGAGGCCCTGCACCGGAACGCCCATGATCCCGGGTAGTTCACCGGGCTGGGCCGCGCGTGCCCCGAAGCTGAAGCGCAGGCTGGCGGCGCCCTCGTGGACGTGCCCGCCCTCCTTTTCCTGCACCAGCTCGGCCTGCTTGTCCAGCGACAGCCAGCCCTGGACGCCCTGCTCGAAGTCCCAGGCGGGCAGGTCGGCTGCCCGTGCCCCCGGCATCCCCCCCAGCAGCAACGTCATCACCAGGCAGATGCGAGATGTCATGGCAGCCTCCGGGACGGCCTTGCTCTCACTGCAGGCGCGCCATCTCCCCCTCGACGCGACGCATGATCCCCGGCGCAAAGAGGGCGCCGCTGTCGGCATGGCGCTGCGCGAAGTCCACTAACTCCTGCGCCGCCACGATCGCGTCGTCAGCTAGCTTGGCTATCTTCATTGCCTGATGCAGCGAGTCCTGCCAGCGCCCCAGCAGCAGGAGCAGTTGCGCCGACACCTGGGCCTGGGCGACAGCCTCGCGGTGGCGGGGCTCGGCGGATGCCGCGAGGGCCACGGCCCGCCCCAGGCAGTCCAGCGCCGGGCGCAGGAGCTGGTGCGTGGCGCGGCGGGTGTAGCCGAGGTCATAGTGGTGCACACACCCGCCGCCCTGGCCGAAGCGTTCCTCCAGGCTGGTCCAGAAGGCCATCATCTCCCCGGCCGCCGGGCCGTAGAGGTCGGAGAAGTGCCCGTCCAGGGCCGCCTGGACATCGGCGTCCGCGTCCCACGACAGCTCGCCGATCAGGTGGGCATGTTGCCCGTATGGCCCCCACTCGGCGGGGCGGTACTCCAGCACGTAGCCCTCGACGCCGAGGTCCCGGTAGAAGCGGAAGTCTTCGGGCAGCAGCCGGTACAGCGGGTAGGGCACCGAGACCATGTCTATGAGCATCAGGTACTCGAACAAGAGTAGTTGCCCCGGCACCAGCGGGCGCCACTGCCGCAGCATCTCGGCGTACTGGACGTTGGGGCGGCGACAATCGGGGGCTCCCCCCAGGGGGTGCCGGAAGCAGCGCTGGAAGGGCGCGAAGTACACCTTCACCTGCGGCAGCACCTCCACCTGGCGCGGCGGCTCGACGTAGTTGACGTAGAACAGGGCGCTGAGGAACCCGTCGGGGTGGTCCTGCGCTACGAGTTCAGCCACCTGGTTGACGAACTGCAGGTAGGTGTCCGTGCGGCGCGGGTAGCCGGGCCACAGCCGCGACGGCTCCTGCGGCTCGAGGGCCAGGCAGCGCTCGCACTCGCACCACCCGTAGCCGTCGTTGGGCCACAGGCCCACGGTGTCAATCTCCGGGTGGGCGCTCATCAGGCGGCTGATGCGCTCGGCCACCAGCGCCACGACCTCCGGGCTGGAGGTGCAGAGCTGGCCGCGCGGGCTGCGCTCGCCCTGGATCAGGGCGAAGTACTCCGGGTGGGTGTCGAACAACTCGGAGGGGGGCATGAAGTACTTGCAGCTATGGTGCCCCAGCTCGATCTTCAGCCCGCGCGCGACGACCTCGCGCTGCAGCACCTGCTCGTACGCCTCAAAGGCGCCCTCGGCATTGGCGAAGATCATGAAGCGGTTGAAGCGCTGCTTGGCCATCCAGTCGCACATGGCGACGGTGAGGCGATCGATGTCGGGGTAGTTGGTGAAGGCGCGCTGGGCGAAGTCGGGCCGGAAGCGCCGCTGCTCGCAGGGCACGCTGAGCGTCTCACGGCGGGGGATGATCTCCCCGTCCTCGAACTCCGCCAGCCAGCGGCAGCCGCAGTGCTCCTCCAGGAAGTGGTAGACGGCGTGCAGCACGCTCAGCGTGTCATGGCCGAAGAGCGTGAGGCCATCCGGACGGATGTCCCAGCCATGCTCCTCGGTGGGCGCGTCGTTGATCTGCAGGCTGACGGCGCGCTCGGGCCCCTCCCCGAGCGGAAAGTGCGCGCCGGTGACGATGGCGAGATACCGCGCTAGCTCATCGGCGGCAAAGGCCAACCGCGCATCGGCGGCGGCGACGGTGAGGTCAGTGGTGCTGTTGTTGGAGACGCAGAGACTCATACGGAAACCCACCCCCGGCCCTGCGGGCCGACCCCTCCCCAGGGGGGAGGGGTTACTCGGTCAGACAACGTTGTGGCTACCATGTCGGTCACGTAGGCACTCGCCGCCTTCAGCAGCCGCACGCACCCACCAGCCCTCGGGCAATCCCACCAACCGTCGCACCAGGAACCCCTCCCCCGTGGGGAGGGGTCGGCCCGCAGGGCCGGGGGTGGGTGCCGTTAGGCCAGCGTACCGTGCAACTCCTGCGCCAGCACCTCCGCCATCCGGTCCGCCAACTGCCCGATCTGCGTCTCGTCCTCGCCCTCGATCATGATGCGGGCCAGGGGCTCAGTGCCCGAGTAGCGCAGGATGATGCGTCCGCGGTCGCCCAACGTCTCCTCGACCTCGCCGAGGGCCTGGATGATGGCCGGGCAGTCCTCCAGCGGTGGCTTGGAGACCACGCGCAGGTTGCGCACGGCTTGCGGCAGCACCGTCAGCACCTGCGCCATCTGCGACAGGGGGCGGCCGTCATCGAGCATGGCCGCCAGCATGTGCAGGGCCGTGATGACGCCGTCGCCGGTATGGGCGAACTCGCTGAAGATCACGTGGCCGGCCTGCTCACCCCCCAGGGCCGCGCCCACCTCGCGCATCTTCTCCCACACGAAGCGGTCGCCGACGGGGCTACGCACCACGCGAATGCCGTGAGGCTGCAGCGACAGGTCCAGGCCCTTGTTCCCCAGCACGGTCGTGACGATCACATCGTCGGTGAGCCGCCCGAGCTGCTGCAGATACAGGCCGCAGATGGCCAGGATGTAGTCGCCGTCGAGCACGGTGCCGCGCTCGTCCACAAAGAGCGTGCGGTCGCCGTCGCCATCGTGGGCGAGGCCCACGTCGGCCAGGTGGGTCTTGACCGCCAGTTGCAGCGGCGCCAGGTGCGTTGAGCCGCACCCCTCGTTGATGTTCAGCCCGTCGGGCGTGCAATTGATGGCGAAGACCTGAGCCCCGTATTCCTCCAGCAGCTGCGGGGTGATCTCGGACTGCGCGCCGTTCGCGCCGTCCACGACGATGGTCAGGCCGGAGAGGTCGAAGCCGGGCGGGGCGGCCTGGCGCACATGGGCCAGGTAGCGCTCCACCACATTGGTGCGCTCGACGACGCGGCCGATCGCGGCGCCGGTGGGGTGCAGGTCCTGGTGGCTGCGTTCGGCGTAGGCATGCTCGATCTCGCGCTCCAGCTCATCATCAATCTTCGTGCCGTCACGGTTGAAGAACTTGATGCCATTGTCGGCCACGGGGTTGTGTGAGGCGGAGATCATGACCCCCAGTTGCGCCGACAGCACGCCGGTGAGGTGCGAGATCGCCGGCGTCGGCACGATGCCCGCCCGGCAGACGGAGGTGCCCACGGCACACAGGCCGGCGACGAGTGCACATTCGAGCATGTCGCCCGACAGCCGGCCGTCGCGACCAATCAGCACCGTGTCGGCGCCGTAGCGCTGGAAGACATAGCCCGCCGCGCGGCCCAACTCGTACGCGACCTCGGGGGTCATCGGGGGCTCGTTCGCCCTGCCGCGCACACCGTCCGTGCCAAAAAGGCGCTGCATGTCCATCACCCTCCCCGGTTACCTGTCTGTTGCAGTAGGGCCGGCGGCTCGCCGGACTGCGCGCGGGCGAGACCGCCCGCGCTACTGGAGGTGAGGGAGGCGCGGGGGATCGTGGGGCCCCGTCCGCCTTCGCGCTGCGCGCTCCGGCCAACACCCCACGACTCCACCGTCTCCCGTCTCCCAACTCCCAACTCCTACCCCCCGAACGTCTCGGCATTCGCCTCCGCCCACAGGCCGTCGGCGCCTAGTTCGAGGAAGATCATCACGGCGCTCAGGTAGTCGTCAATGATCTCCCACTCGGTCGGCAGGGGCATGAAGCTGGCGCTGCCCAGGTAGCCCTGCCGGCCCTCGAAGCTCATCCACCCCAGCTTCGCCTGCCGGTGGAAGAGGATGGAGTTGAAGAAGTAGCCGGGAGGCTCCGGCGGGTCGCCATCACCATAGAGGGGGCTCAGTTGCCGGCCTTTGTGGGCGAAGAGTCGCTCGGCGCGGGCGTGCCATTCGCGCAGGATGGGCCAGTAGGGCGCCGGGTGGCTGCGGGCCTGCATGGCGAAGTTGTACCCGCAGGCGTGCAGGTCCAAGATGGCGTCCAGGTCCAGAGGCCGGACGAAATCGAGCAACTGCTGCACCTCGACCGCCTCGCTGAACTCGTCGGACAGGCGGCGGTTGATCGCCCAGCCGGCGGCGTTGAACTGCCCGCCCACGAAGAGCGCGTCCGCCGGATCGAAGTAGTAGCAGGGCTCGTCACTGTCGGCATCGTACGGCACGAGGTCGCCGCTGTGCTGCAGGCCCGAGGCGTAGACTTCGCACGTGTTGACGCCCTGGGCGTAGAAGCTGTCCAGGCACACCGCGCGGCCGTCGGGATTGAGCATCGGCATGATGTACAGGTGCACCTGGTCGAGTACGGACTCCAGGTCCGGGTGCTTCTCACCGGCGAGGTCCTGTCCGGTCTCGAGCAGGTGGATCAGGTTCATGCACGCGGCTACCGTGCCGGGCTCGTGGCCGTGTGTGCCGCCGATGACCAGCAACTTGCGCCGGCCGATGGCCGCCGAGTACTCGACGACGCGCAGCCGCCGCCCCTGCACGGACGCGCCGGCGGTGTGGACGACGCCGCGCGCGACGTTGTGGTCCAGATACGCCTCGACCCGGTCGAGGTTCGCCAGCCAGAAGTCGGGCAGGACAAGCTGCGGTATCTTGATCTGCATGGCGTTCCCGCTCCTCGTGCGCGACCCGCCAATGGCACAGGCCTCGCCTGTCGCCGGCGAACGGTGGCGGTCCTCTTCCCCGCTGGGGGGGGCTTGACCTGTCACAGCGTCTCGCCCAAACGTTACGTGCCTTTGCCACAGAGACCCTTGCGTCCAGGACAGCGAACCGTTAGAATGACCCGTAGAGGCCGGCAGGAGGCGATCTGCAGCCGAGCGGGTGTCTGACACCGGGCCTGGTTTGAGACAACAGCAACAGACAGCGCGTGGTGCGGTTCTGGGCCGGACGACGCGCACATCGCAGCACTACGACACAGGAGGCCGGGTCAGTGAATCCCTCACATGTCCTGAGGATGTGGGCTGTTCTGTTGCTGCTTGCCGTCGTCGTGCCGGCGGCAGCACAGGTTGACCTCTACGCCGTCACCCACCCCTTTGCCTTGCCCACCGCCACAACGACCCGTCTCTTCGGCATGGGCGGCTTCTCCAGCTGTATCCCTGATGTCGGCTTCGCCAACCCGGCCTTTGCCGGGGCGCTGACACGCGACGCCGTCGTCCTGCGCAACCAGGTGACGAGCTTCGAGGGCGACTTGGGCCTCGTCGGCCAGCAGGGCTCGTTCGCCATCCCGCTGGAGGCCAACCGCCAGGGGATGCAGGTCACGGCCTTCCGGCTGCACAGCAATGACGCCGCCTTCGGCGGCTTTGGTGTGCCGGCGACGCTGTCGCTGGACGAGTATGATGTGTCGGTGCACTACGGCCGGCGCCTGGACTCCCATTGGCTGGCGGGCGTGGCCATGTCGCCGGTCTTCCACAACAGCCTGGACGTGACGGCAGACGGGGCTCCCGCGCCGCTGGTGGCCCTGCGGGCGAAGGCCGAGTGGGGCGGCCGAGTGGGCGTCGTGTATGAACTGGGCGACCGCGGCTGGATTGGCGCGGTGTACGACCGCTATGATGAGAAGGTGCGTGCCTCGGGCCTCAGCCTGGGCGGCGCATCGTCCACCACCTTCCACTCCGAGGAGATCGTCACCGGGATCGCCTATCGCCTGACCGACCGCTTCCTGGCCGGCGTGGAATGGCAGCAACTGAGCCACAAGAGCGGGAGCATGGATGACGACGTGGCCGGCCTGCGGCTTGGCTGCGAGGGCCTGCTGGATGACGGCATGTCCTTCCGCATCGGCGACAACATGGGCTCTTTCTCCATCGGTGTGGGCTGGGCCAACGCGGACTGGAGCGTCAACTACGCCTACATTCAGGACTGGAACGACAACCTGTTGCACGACGTATATGGCGGGTCGGAGACGCACAGCTTCGAGGTGACACACTCCTGGTAGGCCGGCCCTGAGGCTGAGGGGCCGGGTAGAGCCTGCCCATAGAGCCAACATGGCAGGCGCGGCGGCGGGGGCCGCGTCAGGTCGCCCGCTGGTCGGCAATCGTCCCGGGGAAGGGTCTTGCAGGTCCATGAACGCCAGCTTGCTTGCGCCGCGGGAGCGCGTCGTCATCACCGGCCTGGGAGTCGTGACGCCGTGCGGCATCGGGATCGGGCCCTTCTGGGAGGGTCTGACCGAGGGGCGGTCCGGCATAGACTGGATACGCGGCTTCGACACCTCGCAGATCTACTGCAAGATCGGCGGCGAGGTGCGGGACTTCGTGGCCTCCGACTACCGGCCGGCCAAGAAGGCAGCGCGCAGCGGTCGCTTCTCCAACCTCGCGGTCGCGGCCGCCAAACTGGCCGTGCGCGACGCAGCCCTGGATCTGGGCCGGATGGATCCCTACCTGATGGGGGCCATCTTCGGAACCACCATGGCCGGACAGGGGAGCATCGGGGATGATGTCTACGCCTCGCTGCACCAGAACGGGATGAGCGCCGAGGGCATTGACATCCTGGCGCCCAGCGAGATGGCGGCCCATGCGGCCACGGCCAATGTCTTCATTGACCTGGGCCTGAAGGGCCCGAACACCACCTCGGGCGTGGGGTGCGTTTCGACGCTGGATGCGATCAACAGCGCGATGGCGCTGCTGCGCGCCGGGCGGGCCAAGATGATGATCGCCGGGGCCAGCGAGGCATGCTTGAGCCAGGTGGGGCTGAGCCTGCTGGCGGCGCAGAAGGTACTCACGCGGCGCAACGACCCGCCCCAGGCCGCCGCATGCCCGTATGACAAGCGGCGCGATGGCCTGGTGCTCAGTGAAGGCAGTGCGGCCATCGTGCTCGAGACGGCTGAGCACGCGATGGATCGCGGCGCGCGCATCTACGCCGAGGTGATCGGCTATGCCGCCACGACCGAGGCCCACAATCTGCTGCTGGCCAAGCCTGATGGCGAGGAACTGGCCCGGGCCTTTCGGCAGGCGCTGCTGCAGGCCAAGATCTCCCATGACGAGATCGACTACATCTGCGCGCACGGCATCTCGAACCGCCAGTACGATGTGGCCGAGACGAACGCAGTGAAGGCCGTGATGGGCGAGCGCGCCTATCATGTGCCCATGAGCTCGATCAAGTCCATGACGGGGCAACCGTTTGCCGCCGGGGGCGGCTGGCAGGTGGCCGCGGCGTGTCTGGCCATGGAGGCGGGCCTGATTCCGCCGACGATTAACCTGCACGAGCCCGACCCGGAGTGTGACCTGGACTACGTGCCTCACGAAGCGCGCCGCGCGCGCATCGAGACGATCATGCTCAACTCGCATAGCGTCGGCGGCACCCATGCCTGTCTGCTGATCCGCCGCTTCGCCTAACCCGGGCCGCAGCACGGTCACGTGCGGGGGACTGCGGAGAGGCGACCTTATCATGCCGGACCTGGATGCTCTTGTGCTGATCGCAAGCTCGTTGGCCAGCGCCGTCCTCGCGGTGGCGGTCTACAGCCGCGCACCCGATCGCGTGTGGAACCGGCTGTTCGCCGTGCACGCCGGAGCGGTCACCTTCTGGATCCTGTTCAACTACCTGCTGCAGCAGGCCGACACGGTCGCGGAGGCCGACCTGTGGCTGCGCCTCACCCACCCGGCCGTGGCGCTGGTCATCTGCACCTGTCTGGACCTGTTCTGGGTCTTCCCCGAACAGACGCACCCCGCGCCGATCCGCCAGCGGGTCGGCCTGTACAGCGTCGGCGTCCTGATGGGCCTGGTGGGCCTGGCGCCCAACCTGTACCGCAGCCTGAGCATCAGCGCCGACACGGTGTTGGTCGAATACGGCTGGCCGTTCTGGACCTTCGGCATGTTCACCGCCGGTACGCTGGGGTACGCGGACTACGTGCTGATCCGCAAGATGCCGCGGCTGACCGGCCTGCAACGCGCGCAGGTCAAGTACGTACTCACCGGCATGATCATGAGCCAGTTCGTGCCGCTGGTAACGATGATCATGTTGCCGCTGATCTGGCACAACACCTTCTACAGCCGCTGGGGCTCGGCGGCGTATATCTTCCTGATCGGCTTCGTGGCCTACGCCATCGCCAAGCATGGCATCGTCCGGCCCATCGTGGCCCTGACGAGGGTGAGCGCGTACCTCTTGACCGCGCTGGCGATGGCCCTCCTGGTGGGTCTGTGGGTGTGGCTGGTGGAACCCCACATCGCCGCCAATGGTCATCGCTATGCGTGCCAGATGGCTGGCGGCATTGCCATGGGCCTGGTCGGCGTCCCGCTGTACCTGATGCTGCGGCGGCGACTGGAGCGAGCGCTGCCCGGCGCCCAGATGGCCCAGAGCGCGGGTCAGGCTTCGGAGGCCATCCTGCGGACGCTCGAGAGCCAGAAGCTCCCGGGGTCGTTGGCCCGGCTCATCTTGGAGCTGCTGCAGGCGACGCACGTCAGTGTCTTCATCCGCGACCCGGCGGGCCTGTGCCGCCTGATGGCGCGCGAGGTCGCGCCCGGCGCCCGGGAGCCGTTGGAGACGCCGCAGGTGCTCTCCATGCGGTCGCCCGTGGTGGCGCTGGTGCGGCTCAGCCGCAGCCTGCTGGTGCGCGCCCAGGTGCGACGGTTCTCATCGGTGGGGCAGGCGGACCTGATCCTCCCGGAGCTCCGCGAGTTCGACGCGGAAGTCGTGGCGCCGATCCTGTGGGAAGATCAGCTGATGGGCCTGGTGGTGATCGGCGAGCGCCTGGCGGGCGACATGTACGGCCCGGAGGAGCTGCAGGCGCTCCGGGATCTGCTGCCCCAGGTCTCGCTGGCCGTGCGCAACGCCCAGCTGTTCGACGATGTCGTGCAGATGAAGCGATACTATGAGAACGTTGTCAAACAGATGCAGAGCGGCGTGATCGCGGCCAACGCGGACCGGACGATCTCGATGTTCAACCCGGCCGCCGAGCAGATGCTGGGGCTGTCGGCTGACGCGGTGATCGGCCAGCCGTTGGACGTGCTGCCCGATCCGATTGCCACGCGCCTGGCGCGGGCCCTGTCAGGCGTGCCGGTCCGCTCTGAGGAGCGGCTGGAGGTGGAGGCCGCCGGGGGCGGGAAGATACCAGTAGCCTGTAACACCTCGCGTTGGCGCGGTTCGCCGCTGGTGGAGGAGGGGGCCATCGCGGTCCTCAGCGACCTGACGCTGGTCGAGGAGCTCGAGCGCGAGCGACGCGATGCGGAGCATCTCAGCACGATCCGGCTGCTCTCGGCGGGCATGGCCCACGAGTTGCGCAACCCGCTGGTGGCCATCCGCACTTTCGCCGAGCTGCTGCCGACCCGCTGGGAGGACGCCGAGTTCCGCATGGACTTCCTGGCGATGGCCCAGGACGAGATTGACCGCATTGACCGCCTGCTGGGCAACATGCTGATGCTGTCGAAGCCCGCGGACGCCGTCGTCGAGGCGACCGACGTGGACGTGGTCTGCGAGGGCGTGGTGCGGGCGATGACACCCAGCGCCGAGGCCAAGCACGTGCGGCTGATCGCGGATCTGCAGGTGGGGGCGCAACGTCCCTTCTTCGGCGATCGCAGCCGCCTGCACCAGGCGCTCATCAATCTGGTCAAGAACGCTGTGGAGGCCGAGGCCGAGGGCGGCACCGTGCGGGTTATGACGCGCGAGACCCGGGCGTTCGGGGGCGTGCCGGTGCTGGCGATCACCGTCCACAACGACCATAGCCACATTCCGGAGGATCAGATCGACCTGATCTTCCGGCCGTTCTATACGCGCCGCACTGGCGGCACGGGGCTGGGTCTGCCGGTGTGTCAGACGATTATTGAGGAGCACCACGGCACGATCCGGGTAGTTTCACCGCTCGGAGCAGGTACGAGTTTCATCGTCGAGCTACCGTTGGATTCGGTCACCGGGGAGACCGCGCATGATCGTAGCGTTCGCCATTGATCTGAGTCGGGATTGGTTCGAGCGGGTCCGCGACCGACTGGCGGATCGCGCCATGCTTGTGCCTGTGCCGGCAGGCGGAGCCCAGCAGGCGGTGCACCGTCTGCCTGCCTCGCTGGTCATCATGAATGCCGAGCCGCTGACCACGGCCAAGCTCGTGGACTACCGCGCACTGTGTGAGATGCGAGCGCCGGTGACGGTCTGTATCGGCCCCGCCGACGTGCGCGAACAGGTCCGCAACGACGGCCTCTTTGTGCCGGATTACTGGCTGGCGCCGGAGGCGACGCTGACGGAGGCGCAGGAGAGCCTGGACCTGGCCCTGGAGAAGGCACGACTGCGTGAAGCCCAGGCCGCGGCACCGCTGGCTCTCACGCCCCAGTTGCCCGAGACTGCGCCGGCCGGCCTCGCGTCGGCTGACCGGGGGCTACGGAACCTCCTGGCCGCCATGGCGGGCAACCCCGATGTGGATCGGCTGTTGACGGCCTATGTGGAATCGGCGCAGCAGATGGCGTACTGCGCCAGCTACTGCCTGCTGTGGGAGGACCCGGCGCGCGGTGTGCTGACGGTGCGTGGCTCGCAGGGCTTGCCGCCGGAACTGGCCGAGCACGGCCGTCTGGCGCCCGATGACGCCATCGTCCGCTGGTACGGTCGCAACTGCCGCGCCCTCACGCGCCAGGAGCTGAGCCGCTGGACGGACGCCCAGGAGGCCGCCGCACTCGGCCAGGAACTGGGCATCTTCCGGGGCGAGGTCGCGATTCCGCTCCTGCCCGGCGGCCGGCTACAAGGGCTGCTCATGCTGGGCGAGAAGGTGATCGGTGAGTCCTACACGCCCGCCGAGCTCGAGGCGTTGTTTGCGCTGACCGGCTACGTGATCCTGCGCCTGGAGAACCTGCAACTGCAGGAGCGGATGCGGCACACTCAGGCCTACATGGAACGCAGCCTGACGAGCATGCGCTGTGGGCTGATCACCCTGGGGCACGACGGGCGCATTGCGGTCTGCAACCCCTACGCCGCCCGGCTGCTGGGCTGCACGCAGGCGGAGCTGGAGGGGGCCGACCTGCGGGCCTTGCCCTCACCCATCGGCGATCTGCTGTATGCGGCCTGCCAGTCACCCGAAGCCGCGGTGGTCGGCGAACACGTCGCGTTGGCCCGTCGCCAGCAGCACCTGCGCCTGACCACCTCCACGCTCTTCGGTGATGATGGGCGGCAGATGGGAGCCGTGGTGCTGCTCGAGGACATGAGCGGCGCGGTGGAGGACGCCGCGGCCGCGGCCCGGCAGGAGACTGTGCACGCGCTGACGCGCATCATCGGCCGCCTTGCCCACGAAGTGCGCACGCCACTGACGGCCATCAAGACCTATGCCGAACTCATGTCCGAGCCGGATGACTTCCAGGAGTTGGCGCGCTTCTGGCGCGATACGGTCAACCCCGAGCTGGAGCGGCTGGACCGCCTGATCACCGAGCAGGTGCGCCTGGTCGAGCAGCCGTCGCCGGAGTTCCAGCTCGTGCAGCTAGAGAAGATCGTCGAGGAGGCGGTGGCCCGGGCTGCACAGCAGCACGAGGCTGCGCCACCGGCGCTCAAGGTCGTGCCGCCGCTGCCACAGGTCGTGGCTGACCCCGGACCGACGCTGGACGCCTTCAGCTACCTGATGCGCTATCTCTACGACCACGGCACCAGTGGTGTCGGGGTGGTTGTCGAGCAGCAGCGCAAGGGCCCGGTGCCCCGGGTGCGGGTGCGGATGCGCGTGCGCGCCAACGGGGTGCGCGAGGACCCGGCCGACATCCTCGACCCGCTGGCCGTGCTGCAACTGGAGCAGGGCGACCTGGGTCCGGCCATCGGCAAGCAACTGGTGGACCGCCAGGGCGGCAGCGTCGAGGCGGCGCATGGCGAAGACTACTTCGAGTTCCGGGTGAGCTTCCCGGTGACGGTGGCGCAGCAGCAAGACCCCGCGAGAGGCGGCGATGATGTCCAAGCCCCTGGTGCTGATCATAGATGATGAGGCCGGCCCGCGCGAATCGATGCGGATGATCCTCAAGAACCGCTACGACGTGCTCCTGGCTGATGGCGCCGAGGCCGGGCTGGCTCTGGCGCGTGATCGCAAGCCGGATGTCGTCTTCTGCGATATCCGCATGCCCGAGATCGAGGGCCCCGAGGTCCTGCGCCGCCTCAAGGTGATTGACCCGGAGGTACAGGTCGCACTCATCACGGCCTATGCGGCGGTGGACACCGCGCAGCAGGCCGTCCGCCACGGCGCCATTGACTACATCACCAAGCCCTTCTCGGTGCAGGAGATCCTGCAGGTGGCCGAGCGCGGGATGGAGCGGCGGCGCGAAGCTGCGCGGCGCGAAGCGCTGCTGCAGCAGTTGCAGCCCGCGGCCCAGGTGCTGTCCGGGCAACTCGGGGCGCTCAGCACCCAACCAGGGCTGCCGGATCAGACGGCGATCTACCAGAACCTCGCCCAGGCCCACAACTCCATCGAGACGCAACTGAGTAAGCTCGCCAAGCTCAACGCCATCGGTGAGGTGGCGGCCGAGGTGGCGCACGACGTGCGCAACTTCCTGACCGCCATCCTGCTGCGCATCGAGATTCTGCTGATGGATCTGAAGGACCCCGGCGAAGTCAACTCCGAGTCCGTGAAGGAGGCGCTGCAGGATATCCTGCGCGCGGCTTCGGACGGAGCCCAGGCCGTGCAGCGCATTTCCTCCATCGCCAAATCCGATCCGTACGAACCTTTTACGCTGCTGAACGTCAATGAGGTAGTCAACGATGTCGTCAACATGGCCTTCGGCCAGTTCCAGGCTCACCAGAACGTTGGCATCGAGGTGCACACCCAGGACGTGCCGATGATCTACGGCAGTCCCACGGCGCTGCGCACCGCGGTGATGAACATCGTCATCAACGCCCGGCAAGCGCTGCCGGACACGGGCGGCCGGGTGACCATGTCCACCGGCGTGGAGGACGACCAGGTCTTCATCCGCGTCCATGACACCGGCCGCGGCATCGCCGCCGACGTCATGCCCTACATCACGGAGCCCTTCTTCACCACCAAGGGCGAGCACGGGTCGGGCCTGGGGCTGAGCGTGGCCCGCAAGGTCGTCTCGTGTCACGATGGCCGCATCGAGTTCGAGAGCGTGCCGGACGCGGGCACCACCGTGACCCTGTGGCTACCCATGGGGAGCGAGACGGAGGGCGCCCCGGTCGCCACGGCCCCCGCAGCCACGCCGCAGGCCGGCGCCGTGGATGTGCCCGATGTCCTCGTGGTGGAGGACGATGTCGAGACGCTGACGTACATGAACTCCTCGCTCACCGCGATGGGCTTTCGGACCGAGGGCGCGCGGGCGGCGGATGAGGCGCTGACCAAGTTCGAGCAGTACCTGCGCGAGCAGGGGCAGGGCCCGTCGGCCCTGATCACCGATCTGCACCTGCCCGGCCTGTTGGGGACAGAGCTGGCGCGGCGCGTCAAGAGGATGGCCCCCGCCACCCGGATCGTGCTCATCAGTGGCTACATCACCGAGGAGTCAACACAGATCACCTGCCCCTATGTGGATGCCATCATCAAGAAGCCCTTCCGCTTCCCTGATCTCGTACAGCATCTGAGGCAGGACCGGCCCGCCTGATCCTCCCTGTTCCCCGATGGCATTTGCTCGTTGACAGCGCCAGTAACGCTGTGTACAATACCGGGTGCTGTATAAGTTTCCCTGCGCAAACTGATACACTGGCATCCATATCGGTACATCCCTATTGCGCCGAAGGACGAGCACTGATGAGAACCTGCAATAGCTGTGGGGCGCGTAACACCGCCGACGCCACGTTCTGCGTCCGCTGCGGGGCCTCGTTTGTGGACCTGGGCCGAGATCCGGCGGACGGGACCGATGCGTTCCTTGTGACACCGGAGAGGATCCCCGATACGCTCGTGGATCAGGCGGCCACGCAACTGGCCGATGGGGACGCGGCTGCTGCCATCGAGAACTGCCGTCGGGCAGTCGCGCTCAACCCCCGGCATGTAGAGGCCTACGCCGTGCTGGGCATGGCCTTCGAGCAGACGGGCGATCTGCCGGACGCGCTGGACGCCTACGACACCGTGCTGCGGCTGGCGCCGGATCGCGCGGTGGAGCGCCAGAAGGCGGCGCTGCTGCGCCTGCGCCTCGGCCATACGCCGCCGCCGGCTCCACGACGCGCCCATGGCGAGTCGGCGTTCTCGCGCGCGGTAGCCTGGTGCCAGGAGCAGATTCGCGCCAACCCGGCGCTGGCGGCGGGGCTCGGCGCGGCCGCAGTGGTGCTCATCATCGGCTCGATCCTGCTGGTCCATGCCGGGCGGGTACAGGCCCGCGAGCAACTCCAGGCCCAGTACGATAGCGAGATCCAACTCGCCCGCCAGGCCCTCGCCGCCCAGCAGTACGCCCAGGCGACGGCGCACTACCAGGCGGCCTGGCAGCTTCTTCCTGGCGATCGTAGCGTCCGCGATGAATGGGACCAGGCGTATCGCCTGTCGCAGATCGCGGCGGCGCAGTACGCGCGCGAGATGGAGATTGCAGGGGCGCCCAAGTACATACCCAACACCACGGGCCGTAACCCCTTCGAGCCGGTGCCCATCGCTGGCTCCACCCCGGCCGTGCCCCCACCGGCCGCGACGCAGCCGAGCGCGGCACTGACAGCGCCCATTCCGGGGACGCCTCCGCCGACGGTCAACGGTGGCGCGCGGCCGTACACCGGCTGGCAGCAGCCGACGCCCTCGGCGACGACGCCGACGGTGCCCACGCCGCCCAGCTCTCGGCGCACGACGACCGTGGGTGGCAACAAGATCATCACCCCGGTGACACCGCCCAAGCCGGTCGAGAAGCCGGCGGCGCCGGCCGCTACCGACACCAGTGGCAAGCGGGGCGGCGAGATCACGATCTGGATGAGCCCGAAGCAGTCAAGCCGGCCGGCGACGCCGCAGGCCACCGACACGAGCGCGGCATCCGATG
This sequence comes from bacterium, assembly GCA_021372615.1. Lineage (NCBI taxonomy): Bacteria > bacterium. The sequence continues at coordinate 33,537 of JAJFUB010000074.1, forward strand.
CCGCGACGCTGCGCGCCCGGGGGGAGCAGGCGGGGCGAGCCGGACGGACCGATGAGGCCATCGGCGACCTGCAACGCGCCGCCAGCGCCTATGATGATCTCGCGCGCCGCGACCCGAACAACGCGGCCGCGCATAGCCAGGCCGCGGATACGTGCCGCGCCCGGATAGAAATCCTGCGCCAGCCCAACAGGTGAGGCCATGCCCCGCGCGTCGTTTGCTTTGCTGCTCGTCGTGATGGCGTCCCTGGCGCATGACGCGGGAGCGGCCACCGCACCGCGGTCCATCGGTCTCATCGTGGACGCCTCACCGACGACCCACCCGGTTGCCTTCATGCGCTTCGCCGATGCGCTGGTGGAGGCTCTCGCGGCCTCGCGCCAGTGGGAGCCGACGGTGCTGCACGCCGACAGCCCGGTCGTGCGGGTATCGGGCGCCACCTGGCCCCAGCCGACCCGAGACAACTGGATGACCGTCGCCGACGCGCTGCAGACGCTGCTGCTCACGACCGAACTGGATGATCTGGTGGTGCTGCGCCCCATCCCGGCGGCCACCAACGACCTGGAGGTCTTCTGGCTGCGGCAGGGCGAGAAGGAAGTCCGCCGCCTACACCTGTCCGAGCCGGGGGCCGGCGATCAGGCCTATGCGGCGCTGTCGCGGAAGCTCTTGGCGCAACTGGACCAGGGCACGCAGAGTGCGCCGCTGGCCGAGCGCTTCGCGCTCGTGCCACCGTCCACGCCCGCCACTCCGGCGGCTCCACCCGCCACTGCTCCGACTGCGCCAGCCTCGTCGTCCGCGCCGGCCACGGGAGCGGCCGTGGGGGTCGGCGGGCACGAGCCGCCGACGACCGTGGTGGCCGCCGCTCCCCCTGCGACGCCCGCTACACCTGCGACGGAGCTGACCAAGCCCGGGGCGACAGAGGCCCGACCGGGGGGCCAAGCCGCCAAGCCCGACGTGCCCGCCGCTCAGCCGGCGACCGAACCCGTGGGACCTCAGGCTCCGACGACACCGGCCACACCCGAGACGCCCGCCGTCCCAACAGGGCCGACGTCCCCGCCTGCCACGCCAACCACCGCGCCGCCGGCAGCCGCGCCCGCCAAACCCGGAGAGCCCTCGACATTCCTGACTGCCGCGCAGAAGCTCATCCGTGAAGGCGACCTGCGCCGGGCGGAGGATCTGCTCGTCAAAGCGCAGGATGCCGGCGACTCGCGCGCCCAGGTGTATGCTCTGTGGGCCGAATTGGAGAAGGCGCGCCAGAACCCGATTGCCGAGCGCGCGTGGCTGCAGCGCGCCCTGGCTGAGGACGACAGTCTCACTGCGGCCCATCTGCGCCTGGCCGAGCTGCTGCGCCTGTCCGGCCTGTGGCGCAAGGCCGCCGAGGAGTACCAGACCGTCATCAAGCAGGACCCGGCCAACGTGTACGGCTACGTGGGCCTGTCAGCACTCTATGCCCGACAGTCGCAACCACGGCGCGCGGCCGAGATTCTCACCGAGGCGGTGCAGCATGTCGCGCCGGACCCGAGCCTCTACCTGCGCATCGGCGCTCTGCACGCGCAGCGCCAGGCCTGGGCGGAGGCGGAGAATGCGTACGACCGCGCCGTGCGCCTGACCCAGGGCGTCCAGCGCGCCGAGGCTCTCGACCAGCTCGGCGACCTGTACCTGCAGGCCGGGCGCGACCGCGAGGGCTTCATCTGTTACGCCGAGGCCTCCAAGCTGCGCGCCGGTGGGTCGTCCACCATGGCCGAGAAGCGCTATGATCAGATCATGCGGGCTGCTGACGCCGCCCTGCTCGATACCAGTACCCGCGCGCAGGCTGCTCTCGAGGCCTACCTGGCGGGCCAGAACGTCTACCGCGAGGAAGTCTGGGCGGCCTTCAACGACTTCCGGACGCAGGTACAGGAGATGTCCAGCTTCATCGGCAGCGTAGTGCCGCCGGCGACGGCCAAGAGTGCGCATCTGGAGCGCAAGCTGGCCTACAGCCTGGCTACCGAGGCCGCGCTGGCCGGGCTGGACTACATTGACCAGGGCGCGAGCAAGCGGCAGCGCCTGGACGACTACCGCCGCCTGGTGGGTGAGGCGCTCACCACCATCCGGGGCCTCCAGCGCCCGGCCTAGCCGCGTGGGCGCGGACGTCCCGGACGTGCCATACAGAAAGGACTGGCGGGGTTGGAGGCCGTGGGCCGAGTACTTCTGATTGCGGGCCTGAGCCTGGCGGTGGTGGGGATAGGACTGATCGTGCTGGCGCGGCTGGGCGTGTCGTGGCGGCCGCTGCCGGGCGACATCATGGTGCGGCGGCCGGGCCTGGTGATCGCCGTACCTCTGGGGACGATGCTGCTGCTGAGCCTCGTGCTCACGCTGGTACTGAACTTCATCGCCTGGCTGCGGCGCTAGGGCAAGGGGCGGCGGCACAGGCAGCAGGGGGGCGTGGCACACATGCATCGCACTACCTGTGAAGACTGAGGGCACCGGACCATGTTGATGCACGAATGGCGCAAGTACCGAGACCGACAGATCAGCAAGGTGCTCAAGGAAGCGCGCGAGGCCGAGCCGGAAGGGGCGGCCGACGAGACCACCGCGGGCGAGAACCTGGCGCCGGCGGCTGTCGCGCAGCCGACGGAGCGTAACGGCGCCACCCTCAAGTCCGGCGCGCCCAGGCCGAAGCAGATACTGGAGCGGCTGACGGCGGGCAATGACGAGGTGCGCGAGAAGCTGGAGGCGCTCGACCTCCGTCAGCAGGTGCTGCCGCTGGACATCGAGGCGGCGGCCGCGCCCCCCAAGCGCACGGGCCGCGTGACCGAAAGCCGCGAGGAACTGGTCCAGCGCCTCATGGACCCGGTACTCTCGCTGGAAGAGGCCGCGATCCTGCTGGATGTCTGTCCCACGACGGTCCGGCGCTACACCAATCGGGGCGTGCTCAAATGCTATCGCACGCCGGGCAATCAGCGTCGCTTCCGCCTGTCGGAGATCATGAGCTTCATGGAGAGGCGCCAGCGGGGGAGCTAACGACCTGATTGCCCGGCCCGGAGCGCCATGGACAAACAGGTTCTGTTGATCGGCTGCATACCGAGCCTCGAACACGAACTGCGGGGGCACTGCGGTAACCGGCTGTTGGACTTCGTTGTCCTGCCGGACCTGCGCCATCCCACCTTCCTGGGCCTCCTGCACACCGCCGACGCGATTGTATTGCACCAGGGCGGCGCCCCTCGCGACCTCCCCAACGTCTGCGCCCACGTGCGCGGCCATACCCATCGGCCGCTGCTGGTGGTGCTACACGATGCCTCGGAGGACGCCATCGCCGAGGTGCTGACGGCCGGCGCCGATGATGCGATGGCGGCCTCGACCTCCCCCCGTGAACTGCTGGCGCGCCTGCGCGCCCACCTGCGGCGCGACCAGGAGTACGCCAACGGTCATGTCCGCCCGGCCGTCGCAGTGGGAGAGCTGCTGCTGGACACCGCCCGGCACGAGGTGCAGGTGCGGGGCCGAGCGGTGGACCTGACGCCGCGCGAGTTCGACCTGCTCGAGCACCTGGCGCGCCACGCGGGACGAGCCGTGCGCCGGCAGGAGCTGCTGGAGGAGGTGTGGGGCTACAACAGCGAGATGACCACCCGCACGCTAGATGTGCATGTCGGCCGCCTACGCCAGAAGGTCGAGCACAACCCGCGCGAGCCGCAGATGATCGTGACCGTGCCGGGGGTGGGGTACAAGCTCAAGGGCGGCTAGGAGCGGGGCTTTGGTCGGCCTGAGGGGTGTCGGTGACTGCCACCGTCCGTGTCGCGGCTTCCCAGCGGACGGCGCAACCCAGGGCCTCGCCGGCCAGCCGCAGGGGCAGATACGTCACGCCATCCACCAGCAGCGGCGGCACGGCGAGTTGCACCGGATTGCGGTTCACCTGCGCGACAGGCGTCCGCACCCACATCTCCACCAGGGACCCGGCGCGGCGCAGCTCGATCTTGCGCTCCGTCGGGTACCACTGTATCTGCGCCCCGAGGGCCGCGCACACGTCGCGCATGGGCAGCAACAGGGCTCCCGCCCGCTGAACGACAGGATGCGTGGGGGCCAGCGGCCGTCCGTTGATCACGACCTTCGGGCCCTGCGCGAGCGCTGCGCCCGGTGCGAGCCAGGCGAGGACCAACAGTACAGCGAGGGCCTGGCGAAGCGGGGGACAGGGCCCTATGGCCCCGACTCTCGCTGCCCGGCCCTCGCCGCGACACGACTGTTGTTCACGTGACTTCATGGCTTGTGCTTGCTCAGTAGCTCCAGCATCGCCGCGGCGTCCACGAACCCCACCGAGCGATCCCTCTCCTTGCCGCTCGCATCCAGGAACACGACGGTCGGTATGCCGGTTACGCCGAACTGCGCTGCGGTCTGCTGGTTGGCGTCCACGTCCAGCCGTACGGCAATGTACTTCCCCGCTGCCGCCACGACTTCCGTCTGGGGCCAGGTCTCCTCATCCATCAGGCGACACGGTCCGCACCAGGTGGCGAAGAAGTCCACAAGGATCGGCTTGTGCTGGGTCCGGGCTGCCTCAAGGGCCTCGGGCAGGGACGTGAGCCAGGCGATCTTGCCGGTGTCGGCGGCGGGCTCAGCCGTGGCCTGTCCCGCGCCGGAGTTACTGGGCCAACGTCCGACAGCGAGGGTGGCCAGCAGGATCGCTACAACGGCCACTACAAGTATGCTCTTCCACATGCGCATTCAGACTCCTGTTTCCGCCCCTACAAGACGACCTCTTCCACCTTGGCGCCATGAGCGAGGGTCTTGCCGACCTTGCACAGCTCGAAGGCACTCTCGACGATCTTGCGCTGACGGGCGTCGAGCTGCTGTGGCATCGTGACCGCGGCGCGGAAGTTGTCCACACGCTTGCCGTCGTCCACCAAGTCGGCGGTGACCTTGACTTCGAGACCCTCGTACGGAATGCCCTTGTTCAGGCAGGTGAGGGCGATGACCATGCCGAGGCAGTTGCCCAGGGAAGCCAGGAGGCTCTCGGGGGGCAGCATGCCCTCATCTTCGCCGCCCATGGCAGGAGGCACGTCACAGTAGGACTGATGTCCGCGGGCCTCGCCACAAAAACGCGTCTTGCCCACATTGCGGCACGTCACTTCAAGGCTACCAGTCATGGTCGTTCTCTCCCGTCTTTATTGTCGTATTCTCGATAACACTTGAATTATAGCCAGATCATCTTGTTTGTCAAGGGGGTTCTTTGCCCGTCCGGCTACCAGCGCCTCCGGGCTCGCCCGCCACCCAGCCATCTGTGGTATAATGATTGGCGTTGTTGCGAGAGGAGGTCTCAGTTGCCCCGGAAGCTCACCCAGCGGTTGGACTGGACGCTGTTGCTGGCCGTCCTGCTGCTTGTCGCCGTCGGGTGCCTGATGATCTACAGTTCCACCCGGGCGGAGCAGGGCGCGCGCAAGCTCATGCTGCAGTTGGTGTGGTTGGCGCTGGGGCTGGTCATTCTGGCCTCGGTCACGGTGGTGGACTACAACCGCCTGGTGAACCTCGCTGTCCCCTTCCTCGGCTTCTGTGGCTTCCTGCTGATCGTGGTGCTCTTCACCGGCCACCTGGTCAAGGGGGCCGAGCGCTGGATCCCCCTCGGGCCCCTGAATATCCAGCCCTCCGAGTTGCTCAAGCTCGCCCTGATCCTGTTCCTGGGGGGCTTCCTGGCCAGCCGCGAGGAGGAGGCCCATGACTTCGGTCTGGTGTTGACCTCCCTGGCCTACGTGGGGGCGCCGACGCTGCTCGTGCTGGCCCAGCCAGACCTGGGCACACCGGTGTTGATCTTCCTGGTGTGGCTGGCCATGCTGTTTGTGGCCGGGGCGCGGGTGCTGCAACTGGGGGCCATCGCCTTTGCGTTCATCATGCTGTTCACGGCCGCCTGGGGGCTGAACATCATCCGCCCGCACCAGAAGCAGCGCCTGACCGCGTTCATCAACCCGGACGCGGACCCGCACGGGCAGGGCTGGCAACTCAAGCAGTCGCTCATCGCCGTTGGCTCCGGGCACCTGCTCGGCCAGGGCGTCTTCAAGGGCACTCAGAGCCGGCTGCAGTTTGTGCCCGACCAGGAGACGGACTTCATCTTCACGGTCATCGGTGAGGAGTTGGGCTTCGTGGGGTCGGTCGCAGTGCTGGCGCTGTTCGGGCTGGTTCTGTATCGGGCCGTGAGCATCGCGGCGGAGGCCAAGGACACCAGCGGCCGGCTGATTGCCAGCGGCGTAGCCGCGATGCTGCTGGTCCACATCGTCGTCAATGTCGGCATGGCGCTGGGCATGATGCCCGTGAAGGGCATGCCCTTGCCGTTTGTGAGCTACGGCGGCAGTAACATGCTGACGATGATGGCGGCGGCCGGACTGCTGCAGAGCGTGTACATCCACCGCCAGAAGATCACCTTCTGATCGCTACCGGCGACCAGGGAGCGTCGGCGGCGGGAGGCGAGGCCCCGGCGCGAGACGTTCGTACCTCATGTCGAAGCCAACTCCACCGAGATCGCGTGCGATTGATGGCAACAGAGTCACCCGAGCGCGTCCCCTCGCTCCGGCAGCGGCGACGCCGACCGGGGCATGTGCTGTTGCTGCTGTTGCCGGTCGCCATCCTGGCGCTCCCGGCGCAGGAGGCCCAACGCTTGCAGATCACCACACCGGTTGTGCGTGTACCGGGACTGCCACCGGAGTTCGCCGGGCTGCGCCTGGCACTCCTGGCCGACATCCACCGCGGGCCGTTCATGTCCGAGCGGCGCGTGGTGCGACTCGTGCACAGGACCAACGAGCAGAAGCCCGATGTCGTCGCCCTCGGCGGGGACTATGTGCACCGCAACCGCAAGTATATCCCCTCGGTATGGAAGGACCTGGGCGGGCTTCACGCCCCGCTGGGCGTGTATGCCGTCCTGGGCAACCACGACCACTGGGAGGGCGCCGAACTCACCGCGAAGGCCATGGCCCATGCCCACATCACGAACCTGACCAACCGCAGCGTGCGCCTGCAGCGGGGCAAGCACTCCCTCGTCATCGCGGGCCTGGATGACCCGTGGGCGGGGCGCCCGGACCTGCCGGCGGCGCTGGCGGGTGTTGGGCCCCGCGAGGTTGCCATCGTCATCTGTCACAATCCCGACTACGTCGAGCAGGCCCACGACCCGCGGGTGAAGCTGTGGCTGACGGGGCACACGCACGGTGGGCAGGTCTGCCTGCCGGGTGGTCGGCCCCTCGTCAACATCTCCCGCTGCGGCTATGTCAGCGGCCTGAGGCAGCTTCAGGGGACGCAAGTCTACACGACGCGCGGGGTCGGCACGGTGGCGCCGCCGGTGCGCTGGAACTGCCCGGCCGAGTTGCCGGTCATAGAGCTGCAGCCCGCGACGCCGCACGCGAAGGCTGGTGAGTAGATGCGCGTCCGAGTAGCCGCCATCGTCGTGCATGAGGGCCGTGTCCTGCTGGTCTCCACCAAGCGCGGGAAGCCGGGCTATCTCGTCCCGCCCGGTGGGGGGGTGGAGGAGGGCGAGGGGCTGGCGGAGGCGGTGGAGCGCGAGGTGCGCGAAGAGGCGGGGCTGGTGGTGCGAGCGGGCAAGCTGCTGGCATACCGCGAGCTGCAGATGAGCCGGGGCCTGGCGCTGGAGCTGTACCTGAGCGCGTGGCTCGACCCCGGCGAGGCCCCTCCCGACGAGCCGGCGGAGGAGCGAGACGTCCTGTGGGTGGCACTGGACGAGCTGCCCGGCCTGCCGCACTTCCCGGAGCAACTGGCCGAGCTGGCGTGCCTCTCCGCGTCCGGTGAGGGCGGGGCGCTGTTCCTGGGAACAGCCGATCTGCGGGCGGTCGTCGAGGCGTCAAACATGACGAAGAGGGAAGCGAACGGTGAGTAAGCGCCTGTGGCAGATCGTCGTGGCCGCCGCGGTCGTTCTTGTGCTGGGCATCCTGGTGGGCCTGTACGCGACCGGGCGCCTGCCCGGCCGGCAGGCGGCAGTAACGCAGCCGGTGCCGCCGACCCCAGAGCGCACGACGACACGGCAGCCCCGGCCGCGACCGGCGGGCCTGTCCCTGCGCGGCCAGGTGGAGGCCGCCCAGACCCGGGAAGTCACGTCGCCGCGGGACGGCCGCGTCGTGGCCCTGGGGTGCAGCGAGAGACAGCCCGTAGCCCAGGGGCAGTTGCTCATGCAGGTGGACGTGCCGGCCCTGCGCCAGCAGCTTGCGGACGCCAAGAAGCGCCAGGCGCATCTGCAGGCCCTGCTGGAGAAGGCCGATGACCCGGAGTTGAGGGACAAGCTGCAGGCGGCGGAGGCACACGCGTCCGAGGCGGTCGCGAAGCAGCAGCAGATGCAGGCGGAGCTAAGCGAGTTCGAGAGCCAGCACCCCGAGGTCGCGGCGGTGCTCAACACCTACCAGGCGGCGCAGGCCGAGGCAGCGAGCGCCGACCTCGCCTACCAGAACGCCCAGCGCGCGCTCGACGAGGCTCAGAAACAGATCGCGACCACGGGCAAGCGCTCGGCCCAGTACGACCAGGTGATGAGCCGGTACCAGGCCGCCTACGCGCGCCAGCGGGCCGCCCAGAGCAGTCTGGAGCAGGCGCGTGGAGCGCGATGGCGGCTGCAGAGCGATGCGGTCAAGCTCAACGTCCTGCGCCAGCGTGTTGCGAGCGGCAAGAACCTGGTTCCCCAGGCCCAGGCGGCGCTGGAGAAGCTGCGCCGGCGGCCCGAGGTGGCCATGATCGCCAAAGGCAAGCAGCAGGCGGAGGAGGCTGCCGCGCAGGTGTCTCGTCTGGAGGCCGAGGTGGCGAAGCTGGCGCTCACCGCGCCAGCCAGTGGCCTGCTGCGGGAGGTCAGGGCTCGCCCCGGCCAGCAGGTGCGGGCGGGGCAGTGCGTGGCCGTCATCAGCGAGAGTGGCGGCGCCCGTCTCGTCTTCCAGGCCAGCCTGAAGGACGGTCAGCGTCTGGCAGTCGGCATGAAGGCGACTGTCAGCCTGCCTGACGGCAGCACCTTCGCCGGGACGCTCAGTCAACTCGCCCCGGAGAAGACACTGGTGCGCGTCTACGTCGTGCCGCTCAAGTACAGGGAACAGCCTGCCCCGGGGACGCCCCTGACCGTGAAGCTGTAGGCCTCCCGCCCCCGGCCTGCGCGCAGGTCCCCCGCCGTGTCTTGTCCAACCTGACTCCGCCCGGCCGCATGGGCCACACGTGCGGCCGCGCGGAGGTGCCGGATGCCCGCTCGCCGCCTCGTCTGCTGCCTGCTCCTGCTGATCCCCTCACTCCTGTGCGCCGCCCCGCATCTCTTCTGGGCCTCCAGCCCGGTGGCGCCGGGAGAGACCGTGCTGCTCGTCGGTGACGAGCTGGCCGCGGTCACGGTGTCTCTCTCCCGCCTGCCCGACAGTCCCAAGGACCCCAGGCAGGCCGTCGAGATCACGGGCGCGGGCCTGATGCAGCCCACCAACGGCTCGGTCAAGTTCGTGGTTCCGGCGTCGTGGCGGCGGGGGCTGTACCGGTGCGAGGTGAAGAGCGCCACCGGCGCGGCGACGACCCTCCTGAACCGGCCGGTCATCTGGTGGCTGCAGGGCGAGGGGCATGTGGAGCTGCCGCCGGGGGAGCGGCTGCACCTGTTCGGCAACTGCCTGGGCAACACCGAGCAGCGGCCGGTGACGGTCGAGCTGACCGGGCCGAAGACCGTGCGGCTGCAGGCGCCCGCGGGGGTGGAGATCGTGACCACCCTCCCCTCGAGCCTGCCCGAGGGCTCGTACCAGGTGCGCCTGAGCAACGGCTACGGCGGCGCTGCGGCCTGGAGCGACCCCGTGCCGCTGACGGTCCGCCGCGAGCAGCCGTGGCCGACGCAGCGCTTTGACGTGACGGACTTCGGCGCGGATCCCCAGGGACAGGCGGACTGCAGTGCCGCCGTGGCCGCCGCCATCGCCAAAGCGGCCGCGGGCAGCGGCGGGGTCGTGTTCTTCCCGCGCGGGCGCTATCAACTGACGCAGACGATCGAGCTGCCGCGCTTCGTGACGCTCCAGGGCGAGGGGCGCGAGTTGGTCAACCTCTACTGGCCGGACCTGAGGGATCCCCTCCCGGCGCAGATCAAGGGCACGAACTCCTTCGCCCTCCAAGACCTCACGCTCTACTGCAGCAACTACAGCCGCTTCCTGGTGGGTGACGACCGGCAGCCCGAGGCGGGTCACGTTCGCCTGGAGCGCCTCACGATCCGCGCCGACCGCTACCGGGGCCACATGACCGCCGATGAGGTGGACCGCCGGATGCGCAGCGGCGGGGGCAACCAGTGCCCGCTGCTGTCGCTGGGCGGGCGCGATGTCGTCATCACCGATTGCGACCTGCAGTCCAGCGGCATGGTGTTCTGGCTGTCGCGGCTGCGCGGCGCATACGTCGCGCGCAACACGCTGCGCAACGGGCGCTGGGGCTGGTACTGTCTGTCCGGCAGCGATGGCGTGATCCTCGACGGCAACCGGTTCATCGGCGGCGACCTCATGGCCACCGGCGGGGGGCTGAACTGTCTGGACGGCTCCTCGTATTCCCAGCACGTCTACTATGCTCACAACACGCTCACCGACATGTTCGGGTGGGACCGCGAGGCCATGACCTCGGACGCCGGTGGGGGCGCGTACTTCGGCAAGGTCGCCGCCTCCACGCCGACGGTGACGACCACGGCCGAGGACACGAAGGACGGTGCGCGCTGGGGCGGGGGCGGTGTCTACATCCTCGACGGCAAGGGCATGGGCCAGTACCGCCGCGTGGCGGCGATCAACGGCCGCGAGATCACCGTGGACCGCCCCTGGGACGTGCCGCCCGACGCGACCTCGATCCTCACCGTCTGCGCCTTCCAGGGCCGCTGCCTCTTCGTCGGCAATGACTTCACCGATGCCGGCGTGGCGCTGCAGTTCTATGGCAACGCCATCGAGCACCTCATGATCGGCAACGTGTCGCGGCGCACGGCCGGCTTCCACAACTTCGGCATGAACTACAGCAACGGCATCCAGCCCAGTTGGTACCTGCAGTGGCTCGACAACACCATCAGCGAGGGCAACACCTACTGGAGCGATCACGACAACTGGCGGCTGTCGGGCGAGGCGCACATCGGCGTCTACATCTTCCCCCCGGCCGCCAACTGGCAGACGCCGCTGACGCTGGGGACGATGGTGCGGCGCAACAAGCTGCAGAGCAACGCCCACATCATGCTGGGCTGCGAGTGGAACGGCCCCGGGGCGGACCGGCCGGGGCGACACGTGCGCGATGCCATCGTGGAGCACAACCAGATCGCCCGGTCCGAACTGGGCATCTACGCATACACGCCGGTCGAGGGCCTGGTCATCCGCGAGAACAGGTTCGACCGCGTCCGCCGGCCGCTGGACGGGCCGGGGCTGGCGGGGGCCTACGTGACGCCGGAGGAGCGGGCAGTGGGTCTGCGGGCGACGCTGCTGGCGATGGGGGCCGACCTGGGCCTGTGGCCGGCGGGCGCCAACTCAGCGACGCCCGAGCCACTGGCCGCGAAGCTGGAGGCGTTGGTGGCACGGGTGCGAGAGGGCGGGGTACAAGCCCCTGAGGCCGGCGGGGTACGAGCCCCCGCCCTGCAGTGGGAGGGTCTGCGGCTGATCCTGACGGAGGCGGGGCGCAAGTTCCCGCAGGGCCTGCCCATGGAGAAGGTCGCGCCCTACCTGGGCCTGCGCATGGTGATGCCCTGGTCGGCGCCGCTGCACAACCACCTGCAGGGCCGGCCCGGCGGCGGGCCGTCGCGCCTGGACCTGACGGTCACCTCCAGTGGTGTCGTGGCCGAGCCGATGAGTGTCCGGGCGGAGGTCACCGTGCCTGCGGGCTGGCAGGCCTCGCCGGGCCAGGAGGTGTCCCTGCCGCCGGGCGGCAAGGCGGACCTAAGCGTGCCGGTCGTTGTGCCCGAGAAGGCCTGGGCTGGGCATGAGCTGCCGGTGGCGCTGCTGGTGCAGGTCGGCGACACGAGCCTGCGCCTGAACCAGACGATCCGCGTGGGCAGTGGCTTCATCACGCAGTGGGCGGTGCTCGGCCCGTTCGCCAACAAGGCGGGCGAGCCGCTGGACCGGACGCTGCGCCCGCCGGACGACGGCGTGGACTTCGCCGCCGCCTACGACGGCGTCGCGGGCAAGGTGTCCTGGACGCCGGTGACACAGTATGAGAACGGGTTCTGGATCAACTTCGCCAGGCTGTTCGGTCAGCCGCAGGGCGGGACGGCGTACATCGCCGCGTGCCTCAACGCGCCAAGGGCCATGCCGGCGCAGATTCGTCTGGGCTGCTCGGGCGGGGCGGTGGCGATGGCGAACGGGGAGGTGGTGTGGACGTGGGAGAAGTCGCAGGGGGCCGGACCGGGGCAGTTCGCATTCCCCATCCACCTCAAGGCCGGTGACAATGCGCTGGTGCTGAAGCTGTCGAGCGTGACCGAGCAGTGGACGGAGGTCTGCGAGATCGGCCCGGCGCCCGGCGGGGAGCCGCTCACGGGCGTGACGGTCGTTCCGGCCGGGGAACTCAAGGGACGCCCGTGCTTCGCCCCACCACAGCGCTCCGGCTCCCCCACCGATCAGCCCCAACACACCGGCGGCGTGAACTGGAAGCTACGGTATGCCGACGACCTCAGCCGCCCGACCCTCGGCCCGCGCTGGCTGGTGGGGTCGGGCAACTGGAAGATCACCGAGGGGGTGTTGTACTCCAGCGGTACCGCGTTCCTGTGCTATGCCGAGAAGGTCCCGGCGCCGGTGCGCATCGAATATGACGCCCGCGCCGCCACGGCCGCGCTGGGCGACCTGTCGGCCTGCTGGCTGAAGGACCCGAAGGACTACCAGAGCGGCCTGCTGTGCGGCTTCGGCGCCAACGGGAACACGGTGAACAAGGTCGTCCTCGGTGGCGAGCAGGTAGCGCAGTCGGCCGGGCCGCTGGTGAGGCCGAACACCTGGCACCACGTCATCGTCCAGATCCTGCCGTCGGGCAAGGTGCAGTTGATCGTGGACGATCAGCTATCGCTGGAGCAGCAGATCAGTCCCGGCGAGGCCAAGTTCCCGGGCCTCTGGAGTTGGGGGGCGGAGGGGTCGTTCCGGAGTATCAGAATCTGGGCCCCGTAGAGGGACCCACCTGGAGGGCACTTCATCGTGCAACTCAACTTCCGCCAAGTCCATCTCGACTTCCACACCAGCGAGGCCATTGCTGGCATTGGTGCTGACTTTGACGCCAACGAGTTCGCCGATACGCTGGCCGCCGCGAGTGTGAACTCCATCACGTGCTTCTCCCGCTGCCACCACGGGTGGATCTATCACGATACGGCGCAGTTCCCCGAGCGGCGGCATCCGCATCTGACCTGCAATCTCCTGGCCCGACAGATCGAGGCCTGCCATGCGCGGGGCATTCGTGTGCCCATCTACATTACCGTGCGCTGGGACCACTTCACCGCCCGGCAACACCCCGAGTGGCTCGTCGTGGATGAGAACGGGACGTTCGTGGGCACCAAGCCCTATGACGCGGGCTTCTACCGGCAACTGTGCCTCAACAGCCCCTACGTGGACTTCCTGGAGCAGCAGACGCTCGAGGTGTGCCGCACGCTGCCGACCGACGGCCTCTTCTTCGACATCGTCTTCCCTACCGCGTGTAGCTGCGAGCACTGCAAGCGTGACATGATCGCCGCGGGGCTGGACCCGTCCGACGCGGCGGCCCGCAAGAAGTTCGCCGACCGGGTGCTGCTGAAGTTCGAGGAGCGGATGACGGCGGCCGTGCACAGCGTCCAGCCGGAGGCGACCATCTTCTACAACGGCGGCCACGTCGGTCCGTACCACCGGGGCATCCTGCACAGCTACACGCACCTGGAGCTGGAGTCGCTGCCCAGCGGCGGCTGGGGCTACATGCACTTCCCCGTCGCCCAGCGCTTCGCGCGGACCCTCGGTGTGCCCACGCTGGGCATGACCGGCAAGTTCCACACCTCGTGGGGCGACTTCTCCTCCTACAAGAACCAGCCGGCGCTGGAGTTCGAGTGCTTCAACATGGTCGCCATGGGCGCGCAGTGCTCCGTGGGCGACCAGCTCCACCCCTCCGGCAAGATAGACGCCGAGACCTACAAGCTCACCGGCAGCGTGTACAGCCAGATCGAGGCGATCGAGCCGTGGTGCCGGGGGGCCGAGCCGGTGGCGGAGATCGGCGTGTTCACCCCCGAGGAGTTCCTCGGCGGCGGGCACGGCGCCATGCGCCCGGCGATCATCGGCGCCACGCGTATCCTGCAGGAGCTGCGGCAGCAGTTCGACATCATTGACAGCCAATCGGACCTGAGCCGCTACAAGCTGCTCATCCTGCCCGACGAGATCCCGACCGACGACAGGCTGGCCGAGAAGCTCCAGCAGTTCGTGCAGGCGGGCGGAGCGCTGATCGCGTCGTACCAGTCGGGCCTGAACCCCGAGGGACAGGGCTTCAATCTGGCGGCGCTCGGCGTGGACGACCTGGGCGAGGCGCCGTACTCGCCCGACTTCATTCTGGCCGGCAAGCTGGGCGGGGCGCGACCGGACACCGGGCAGGTCATGTATAGCCAGGGGCGGCAGGTAGCGCCGCGCGCGGGCACCGAGGTGCTGTCCGGGATGATCCAGCCGTACTTCAACCGGACCTGGGAGCACTTCTGCTCGCATCGGCACACGCCCGCCGACAAGCCGGCGACCTACCCGGGGGGGACACGCTGCGGCAACTGCATCTACCTCATGCACCCGCTCTTCGGCCTGTACGAGGCGAAGGCGCCGCTGTGGTGCAAGGAACTGGTGCGCGGGGCGCTGGACCTGCTGCTGCCCGAGCCGGTGCTGCGGGTAGAGGGGCCGTCCACGCTGCAGGCGTCGCTGAACGTGCAGCCCGAGCAGGGCCGGCAGATCATCCACCTGCTGCACTATATCCCCGAGCGGCGCGGCCGCGAGTTCGACATCATCGAGGATGTCATCCCGCTGTACAACGTAGGGGTGTCGGTGCGCGTGGGCGCGCGTGTCGCCACGCGCGTCACCCTCGAGCCGCAAGGGGACGAGCTGCCGTTCGAGCAGCGGGGCGGCCGTGTGGAGTTCGTGGTGCCGGAGCTGAACGGGCACCAGATCGTCGTTGTGCAGTGACAACACAACCGGGAGTTGGTGTCATGCGCATGTTCATCCTGGTCTGTCTGGCCCTGTTGTGCCTGGCCGGCGGAGTGCTGGCGCAGGCCGCGCCCGATGCCTTCGTGGCCAAGCGCCATGAACTCGCCCACCGTCAGCGCCGCATCATCCTCAACGACGACGGCAATGTGGTCATCTACTACCCCAAGAGCCTGCCGCTGACGGCCGAGAACGTGCTGGTCCAGCGCACCTCGCCGCTGCTGGGGTCGCAGGTGGACAGCCTGTTCTACTGCCCGATCAGCTCGGGCTTCAGCTACTTCACCCACAACACGAAGGTGGGGGCGGTGCTGGAGCACCCGATCGCTGACAAGAGCGGCGACTATGTACCGAGCACCCGCAACATCACCCGCGATCTCATCAACCAGGGCACCGATGCGCTCAAGATGATCGTGGACTTCGCGCGGGCGAACCGCATCGAGGTCTTCTTCTCGATGCGCATGAACGACACGCACGATGCCGCGCACTCACCCGACAACCCGTACCCGCTGTTCCCGCCGCTCAAGGAGCAACACCCCGACTGGCTCATCGGCTCTCGGGACAAGCGATCGCCCTATGCCCCGTGGAGTTCGGTGGACTATACCCGCCCCGAGATCCGCGACCTGGCCTTCAGGTTCTGCCAGGAGGTCTGCCAGAACTACGACGTGGACGGGGTGGAGCTGGACTTCTTCCGCCACATGGCCTACTTCAAGTCGGTCGGCTGGGGCGGTACGGCCAGTCAGGCCGAGCTGGACATGATGACCGACCTGGTGCGCCGCCTCCGCGCCATGGCTGACGAAGAGGGCCGCAAGCGCGGGCGGCCGATCCTCATTGCCATGCGTGTGCCGGACTCGGTCGAGTACAGCAAGGGCGTGGGGCTGGACCTCGAGCGCTGGCTGTCGGAGGGGCTGGTGGACCTGCTGGTGGGGAGCGGCTACTTCCAGCTCAACCCCTGGGAGACGCTGGTGGCGCTGGGACACAAGTACAACGTGCCGGTCTACCCGTCGCTGGATGAGAGCCGGGTGCGCAGTGATGGGCCGCCGTACAAGCGCAACGCGTCCGAGGCCTACCGGGCCCGGGCGGCGCGCGTGTGGCAGAGCGGCGCGGACGGCGTCTACCTGTTCAACTTCTTCAGCCCCAAGGCGCCGATGCTGCGGGAGATTGGCGATCCGGCGACCCTGGCCGGTCTGGACAAGACGTACTTCGTGACGGTGCGCAACTACTCGCCGGACATGTACCTCAAGGGCGGCACGGCCTGCCGGACGCTGCCGCTGCTGTCGCCCGACAACCCCATGGCGCTGGCGCCGGGCAAGCCCCTGACGGTGCCGATCTACCTGGGCGAGCAGCCGGCCAGGGCGGGGGCGGCCCAGCCGCAGGTGAAGCTGTGCCTGCTGGCCTCGGGCCCGCAGGCGCCGCAGGCGGCACTCAACGGGACGGCGCTGCCGGCGGGGCAGGCCGCGGGCAAGTGGTGGGAGTACGCCGTCCCACCGCAGGCGGTCAAGCCAGGGGAGAACCGGGTGGCGGTCAGCCTGGCCCCGCAGGCTGCCGGGACCGACCAGCCGTGGGAAGTGAGCTGGACGGGCGACAAGAAGCCGGCCCAACCCTGGAGCAGCGACCGCCCCAGCGCAGACGTCACCGCCGAGATCAAGGACGGCGCCCTGCTCATCGCCGACCGGGGCATCGCGGGCGGCAACTACCTGTACTACTACTACTCGTGGAATGCCAGCCCGGAGCGCGAGGCGATGGCGGAGGTCGAGGTGAAGGCCATCTCGGGCCTGAGCAACATCATCGTCTCCAACGGCGTGGCCTGCGACCGCGTGGGGATCTTTCCCGACCACATCGCGATGTACTCCACCCACGCCCGCTACGACATGAACACGACCGACGACTTCCACACCTATCGCCTGGAGCTGAAGGGCCAGGACCTGAAGGTGCTTGTGGACGGCAAGGTGGCGCTGGACTCGACAGGCAAGTTCACCGACCCCTCGCCCGCGGGGCGCAACGCGCTGCAGATCGGCGCAGCCACGAGCAGCGAGCTCGGCGAGGCCCTGTGGCGGGCCGTACGTCTGCGGACCGGGGCCATGACCCTCTTCGATCTGGTGATGAGGTTCGACTATCCGTGAGCAATTGCTTGGAGGCGCAAGGTGGGCAAGTTCATGAAGGACCTGCTGGAGGCCCCATGGTACGAGGCTGACCCGGCCCTGTGGGTGCAGCGACGGGAGAAGATCCAGGAGGCGTTTGTGGGGCTGCTGGGCGACAGCGATGTGGTTCCACCCGCCGACCCTGGTCTGCAGTGGCACGAGGAGACGCGGGAGGATGGCTTGACCATCCGCAAGCTCAGCTTCCTGTCCGAGCCGGAGGACCGCATCTACGCCTACCTGGTCGTTCCAGACGGCCTGACTGGGCCGGCGCCCGCGGTCGTGTGCATCCACGGCACGACCGCCGACGCCAAGGAGGCGTGCTTGGGGCGTGGGGAGAAGCCCGGCGGCTCCAACGGCACCGCCATAGACCTGGCCCGCCGGGGTTTTGTCACCCTCTCCCCCGACCACTTCTGCGCGGGCGAGCGACTCAAGCCGGGCGAGGCGCCCTATGATCCCCGCCCCTTCTACGCGCGCCACCCGCAGTGGAGTGAGATGGGCAAGGACATCTACGACCACCAGCTCTGCCTGGATGTGCTGCAGGGACTTCCCGAGGTGGATGGCAGCCGGCTCGGGTGCATCGGGCACTCCCTCGGCGGCTATGGGTCGGTCTTCCTCGCGGCGATGGATGAACGCATCCGGGCGGGGGTGTCCAGTTGCGGCATTACCCTGTGGGCCGCCGACCCGCTGAAGTTCAACTGGTCGCGCTTCCACGCCGGGGAGTATGTCCACTTCCCGAAGCTGCGCGACTTCTGGCGCAAGGGCCTGCCCGCGCCGGTGGACTTCCACGAGATCATGGCCCTCATCGCCCCGCGCGCGTTCCTGAACGTCAGCGCGGTCGGCAATGATAGCTGCTTCCCGATCTTTGAGCCGTTCGCGGAACTGTACTGCCAGGTGGAGAGCGTCTACAAGATGCTGGGCGCGGAGGGCAAGTTCGCCTGCCACTTCCACTCGTCGGGGCACTCGTTCAACGCCTCGCCGCGTGGGCTGGCGTATGCGTGGCTGGAGGAACAGCTCGGTGCCGATGGCTGATGGCGCCACACGGCAGGGGCACATGGAGCAGGGCCGGCCGATGGGCGGAGGAAGGCCGTGGGGGCCATGGCGGAATGAGGGAGAGCACATGGTTACACCTATGGGTGGGGTTACACTCCGCGGCGGGTCAGTGATGACCATCACGATGGTCGAGCCGCCGCAGGAGGATGTGGCGCAGCGGCTTCTGCACTTCCTGGAGCACAAGGACAACGACAGCTACCGCGGCATCCGGCAACGGCTGGAGGGCATGTACGCGTCGCACTGCCTGGACCGCTACTTCATCGGCGAGGTGGAGGGGCGGATCGTGGGGCACGTCTGGTACGGTCTGCCACGCGGCGGCGCGGGCGAGCCCACGTGGGGCGTCGGTAACTTCGGGCATGTCTATACCGAGCCCGAGTGGCGCGGCCAGGGCATCGCCTCCGAGATCGTGCGCGTGCTGGTAGACCACTTCAACGCCGAGCCGCAGGGCAAGTGCTTGCTGTGCTCCGCCAGCGCCCAGTCCGGCCGCATCTACCGCAAGTACGGCTTCGAGTTCATCCCCCCGACCGCGGAGTCCGGCGCGATGGGGCTGGTCAAGGGCGAGACCTTCGCCGAGTTGGAGCAGCGCTACTTCGCGCCGGACCGGCCGGTGCACGTGCGCGAGGGACACGTCGGCCACCGGCACGATGTGGACCGGATGATGGACTTCTCCCCGGCCTGGATCGAGGCCCGCCGGCACTGGCACCCCGCGTTCCTCAGCAGCAGCGTGCCCACGTACATGGCCGCGCTGCACAAGGTCGAGGACGGGCGCGGGCTGCTGACCGTGCTGCAGACCGAGGATGGCAGCGTGCTGGGCTATGCGACCGTGCTCAACCTCGGGTCGCCCTACGAGGCAAACCTGCGAACGCTGGACTTCGCCGTCCACCCGCACTACCTGGACCAGGCCGGGACGCTGCTGACCGAGACGCTCACCATGGCGCAGCAGGAGGGCCTCCCCCGCCCCCACGCCTTCGTCGCCGCCTGCGACGAGAGCAAGCTCGCGGCGCTGCGGGAGGCGGGCTTCAGCGTCAGCCACACCTTCACCGGAGCCTTCGTCCTCGGCGGCACGGCGCATGATCTGCTGATGCTGCAGAGCTGACCAAGGGGTGAGTGATGGCTCGCTTTGCCCGTGTCTCTGTTGTCGCCTACCCGGCCTGCGCCGGTGGGCCAGACTGGATCGAGCGCACGCGCGAGTCGGTCATCGCCCACCTGCGCGAGGCGGGGCGGGCCAGGCCCGACCTCGTCGTGTTCCCCGAGGGCCTCAACTGCCGTGGCCACACGCGCGAGCTGTGGTGGGAGGTGGCCGAGCCCATCCCGGGCCCGACGTTCGCGGCTGTCGCTGAGGTGGCGGCGGAACTGGGGTGTTTCGTCGTGCTGCCACTGATCGAGCACGCGGGGACGCATTTGCTCAACACGGCGGCCTTCATCGGGCGCGACGGCGGCCTGGTCGGCAAGTACCACAAGATCATGCCGACGATGATGGAACTGGAGTTCGGCGTGCGCCCGGGCACCGAGGCGCCGGCCTTCACGCTGGACTTCGGCCGCGTTGGCGCCGCCATCTGCTTCGACATCCACTACGACCATGTCGGACGCATGCTGGCCGACAGCGGGTGCGAACTGGTGTGCTTCGTGGCGCAGACGCGCGGCGGCGACCGCCTGCTGCACTGGGTGCGTGACTACGGGTATTACATCGCGACGAGCTACCCGGAGATGTCGTACCTCGTGGACATGGCCGGGCGCTTCCTGGGCCAGACGGGGTGGGAGATGGACCAGGTGCGGGCCGGCCTCGTCCCGCCCATCTGCTCGGCGGTCATCAACATGGACCGTATGCTCTTCCACCTGGCTGGCAACCAGGACAAGTTCCCCGAGATACTCAAGAAGTACGGCCCCGGTGTGGAGATCGAGATCCACTACCCCGAGGCCCACTGCACGATCGCTTCGCTCATGGATGACGTGACGGTGGAGGACCTCGTGGCGGAGTTCGAGTTGGAACCGTGGGTGGACTACCTCAACCGCTGCCGGCGGGTGCGGGAGGAGCATCTGCCGTGAGGGTGCCTGGCGCTCGATCCGCTACAGCAGCCCGTTGCGCTTCAGGATCGCCTCGATTGCCGCGTCCTGCTCGGGCGTCGTGGGCGTGAACGGGTGCGAGGTGTAGGGCTCGCACAGGCCCAGCAGCGACATCGCCTTCTTCAGCCCCGACAGCGCGCTGCCAGGCTTGGTGAAGAAGACCGTGGTGACATCGGACACCACGGGCTGCAGCTTGCGCACGGCCGGGACATCGCCTCGCGCCGCCGCCTCATACAGCTCCACGCACAGCTTCGGGCACAGGTTGCAGATGCCCAGCAGGCCGCCGTCGCCGCCCATCAGCACACTGGCCCCGACGAAGAACTCCGAGCCGTTGAGCACCGTGAAGTCCGTATCCTTCATGCGGTGGATCAGGTCGAAGTGCAGGATCGGGTCCACGGCGCTGTCCTTGACGCCGTGGATGTTCGGGTGGTGGGACAGCTCCTGCAGCGTGTCGGCCGAGAGCGGCACCTGGGTGCGCTGGGGCACGTTGTAGATGTACAGCGGGATCGGGCAGGCGTCCGCCAGGCCGGTGAAGAAGCGGACGGCTTCCGCGCCCGCGTGGACGTAGTAGTACGGGAGCGTGGCCACGGCGGCTTCGGCGCCCAGGTCGGCGGCGATCTTCGCCCGGTCTATGGCGCGGGCGGTGCCGACATCGGCCACGTGCGCCAGGATCGGCACGCGATGGTTGACCTCGTCTATGACCCATTCGTGCAGTTGGCGCCAGTCCTCATCCCGCAGGATCGGCCCCTCGCCGGTCGAGCCGCCCACGAAGAAGCCGCTCACCCCGCCCTCAAGCTGGTACTGCACCAGCTTGCGGATACCGGCCTCGTCGGGCCGCCCGTCCTCCAGCAGCGGTGTCGCCAGCGCCGGCACGATGCCCTTCAACTTCTCAGCCATGGGTCTCTCTCCTCACGTCCTGCCATCTTCTGAGTGCTCTGCGACAGGAGTTTCGCCGCGGGCGGGCGAACCCCTCTTCCACAGGAGGAGAACCCCATGCGCGTGTACATTCTGACCGACCTCGAAGGCGTCTCGGGCCTGACGATGTGGAGCCAGTGCGGCCCCGACGGCGGCGACGCCTACCAGATGGCACGGCGGCTGCTGATGGGCGATGTCAACGCGGCCGTGGACGGCTGCTACGACGGCGGCGCCACGGAAGTCGTGGTGCTCGACGGTCACGGCTGGCCCTGCAACATGCACCCGGAGCTGATGCACCCGGGGGCCGAGTACCTCTGCGGCCGTGGCTTCCCCCGAGGCTGGGACATGGACCGCAGCTTCGACCTGGGGATGCAGGTCGGCGCCCATTCCATGAACCGCACGAAGGACGGCGTGCTGTGCCACACCCAGAACCACGCGACCGACGCCCGCTACTGGTACAACGGGCGGGAGATGGGCGAGTTGGGCCAGGGCGCCATCGAGATGGCCCACTTCGGCTTCCCCTGCGTGTTCGTCAGCGGCGATGTGGCGGCATGTCGGGAGGCGAAGGAGTTCTTCGGCGAGCACTGCGTCACGGTCGCCGTCAAGCAGGGCCTGGGGCGGCAGTGCGCGCGGCTCATGGCGCCGGCGAAGACGCGCGAGCTGATCCGCGCGGGCGCCTGCGAAGCGATGAAGCGCGGCCAGCAGGTGCCGCTCTTCACCATTGAGTTCCCCGCGCGGGCGCGGCTGGAGGCGCTCGAGGAGCGCGCGCCGGACGAATGGACCTGGGAGCAGATCGAGGCCGCCCCGCACCGCGTGCATGAGGGCGTGTGCGAGACGGCGCTGGATATCTACGGCTTCTGAACCACGGGAACGGTGAGGCGGGAACCCGGGGGGACGTGAGGGTAGCATGGGTTCGGCCTGGCGCTACCGACTGCAGGGCGCAGTGGCGATGCTGGTGGTGCTGCTCGTGGCCACCATCGTCTACTACTGGGTCGGCTCCGGCTGGTTCACCTACCTGGGCTGGAAGCCGCGGGTGGTGGATGTCACCGCGCCGGCCCAGTACCCACTGGCCACGCCCCGGAACGACATCCCCGGCCTGAGCAACTTCGCCCGCGTGTCGCGCAACCTCTACCGCGGTGCTGATGCCGACGCCGCCGGCTACCGCATGCTCAAGCTGATGGGGGTGCGCACAATCGTGGACCTGCAGGAGTTCCACAGCGACCGGCAGGCCCTGCAAGGCCTCGGCCTGCGCTACGTGCACATTCCCATGAACCCCTCCGAGCTGGACGATGACGAGGTCGCGGCCTTTCTGCAGGTCGTGCGCGACCCGGACTGCCAGCCGGTGTTCGTCCACTGCAAGGCCGGGTCGGACCGCACGGGAACGGTGGTGGCGATCTACCGGGTGATGGAACAGCACTGGCCCCCCGAGCAGGCTGCGCTGGAGTTGCCGCGCTTCGGCTTCCACGAGATCTTCGTCCCCCTGCAGGAGTACCTCAAGGAGCTTGATCGCGGCAAGCTGAACAGCCTTGCCGCCACCCAGCCCCCGCCGCAAGTCGTCATCATCCCCTGAGAGCGCCGCCGCGCTGCCGAGCGCCGTCGTGCCCCCACACGATTGACAGGCGGACCCCTGTGGCACTACAATCAGGCTCTAATCTGAGTGCATAGCCGGAGATTGTCTCGATGCGTCAGTTTCGTCTTCCTGTTGCGCTGTCATTGCTACTTGGCTTCAGTGTCCTGCTCTTCGCCGGTTGCCCCCGCACCAACGCGCCCTCGTCCAGCGGACCGGCGGCCGCCACCGAACCTACCGCACCGAGCGGTGGCACGGTGTCGCTGACGCTGGCCGCCTACACCGTGCCCAAAGAGGCCTATCAGAAGGTCGTCATCCCCGCCTTCCAGGCGTACTGGAAGCAGAAGACGGGGCAGGAAGTGAAGTTCGTCGAGTCCTACGAGGCCAGCGGGGCGCAGAGCCGCGCCATCTGTGCGGGCCTGGAGGCCGATGTGGCCTGCCTGTCGCTGGCGGCCGATGTGGACCGCATCAAGGACAAGGGCCTCATCACCCACGACTGGACCGCCGCCGACCACGGGGGGATGATCACCCACTCCGTCGTGGCGCTGGGGGTGCGGGTGGGCAATCCGAAGCACATCACCGGCGACTGGGAGAGCCTCGCCCGGCCCGGCGTCGAGGTGCTGTGCCCCAACCCGGAGACCTCGGGCGGGGCCCAGTGGGATGTCAACGCGATCTACGGTGGGGCCCTGAAGCGCAGCGAGAAGCAGGGCAAGAGGGACGAGACATACGCGGCCGACCTGCTCCGGCGCATCCGCCAGAACATCAAGGTCATGGATAAGAGCGGTCGCGCCTCGATGACCACCTTTGAGACCGGCGTGGGCGATGTCGTCATCACCTACGAGAACGAGCTGAAGCTGCGCAACCTGCAGGCCCACAAGTACGACGTGATCCTGCCGGACGCCACGTTGCTCATCGAGAACCCCGCCGCGCTGGTGGACGTCAACGCCGACAAGCACGGCGTGCGCCAGGTCGCCGAGGCGTTCGTCAGGTTCCTGTGGACCGCCGCAGCCCAGCGCGGCTTCGCGCAGCATGGCTTCCGGTCCGTGGACCCGGCTGTCGCCAGGGAGTTCGCGGACCAGTACCCCGTGCCGCCGCAGCTCTTCACCATGGAGTACCTGGGCGGCTGGGATACCGTCAACAAGACCATCTACGGCCCCGACGGCCTGTGGGCCAGGATTGGTCGCGAGCAGTAGCGTCCGAGCCAAGAGAGCAGACGTGTCGTGACAGCCATTGCGCGAGACATCACGAACCGGGGGCGGAGCGGCAACGTGGCCGCCTACGGCCTCCGCGCCGTGGCCGTGGGCTACGTGGGCCTCCTGGTCGTGTTGCCGCTGCTGGCGGTTGTCGCGGCGGCGGGCCGCATGCCGCTGCCTCAGCTCTGGCGCCACCTGACGGAGCCGGAGGCGCTGCACGCCCTGGCGCTTACCGTGGCCGCCGCGCTGCTGGTGGCGGGGCTGAGCCTGGTCACCGGCACCGCCATCGCGTACGTGCTGGTGCGGTACCGCTTCCCCGGCAAGTCCCTGCTCAACTCGCTCATTGACCTCCCCTTCGCCATCCCCACAGTCGTGACGGGTCTGATGCTGGTCGTGCTGTACGGCCCGCAGAGCCTGCTCGGCGGCTTCCTGGGGGCGCACGGCGTCCAGATCATGTACGCCCGGCCGGGCATCGTGCTGGCCCTGCTGTTCGTGACCTTCCCCTTTGTCGTCCGTGCCGTGCAGCCGGTGTTGCAGGAGATGGACCTGGAGACCGAGGAGGCGGCTCAGACGCTGGGAGCCGGCGGGTGGCTCATCTTCCGGCGGATCACATTGCCGACCATCATGCCGGCGCTGGCCACGGGCGTGACGCTGACGTTTGCCCGCGCCCTGGGCGAGTTCGGCTCCATTGTCATCGTCTCGGGCAACATCCCGCTCAAGACGCAGGTGGCCTCGGTGTATGTGTACGGCCAGGTGGAGAGCTGGCAGCCGGAGGCGGCGACCGCCATGTCGCTGGTGCTGCTCCTGGCCTCGCTGGCGTTCCTCGTGGCGGCGGACTTGCTGCAGCGGCGGCGGGTGAGGCGCCATGAGCGCTGAAGCCATCACGGTGCTCCGGGGCGGCCCCGGCAGCGGCCGAGACCGGGCGCGCGGCCCCCTCATCGGGGGCACGTGGCTGTACTTCGCCCTCCTGATCTTGCTGCCCGTGGTCTGGATGCTCAAGGAGGCGGCAGCCCAGGGCCCCGCGCTCTTCCTGCGGCAACTGAGCCGCCCCGAGGCCCTGCACGCCTTCGGGCTCACGGCCCTGCTGACCATCGGGGCGGTGGTGCTGAACACCTGCTTCGGGGTGGTGGTGGCGGTCGTGCTGGTGCGCCAGCGGTTCCGGGGCCGCAGCCTGCTCAACGCCCTGGTGGACCTGCCCTTCGCCCTCTCGCCGGTCATCGCCGGGTACATGCTGATCCTGCTTTTCGGGCAGGGCGGCTGGCTGGCCCCGGGCGTCGAGCGTCTCGGCCTGAAGGTGGCCTTCGCGCTGCCGGGGATGCTCCTGGCGACAGTGTTCGTGACGCTGCCGTTCGTGATCCGCGAGGTGGGGCCGGTGCTGGCGGCGGTGGGGCGCGAGCAGGACGAGGCCGCCTACACGCTCGGCGCCGGGCGGCTGTACACCTTCTGGCGCATCACGCTGCCCTCGATCAAGTGGGGGTTGCTGTATGGCGTCACACTGACCATCGCCCGCGCCATCGGCGAGTTCGGCGCGGTGCTGGTCATCTCAGGCAACATCATCGGCCGGACGCAGACTGCCACGCTGCTCATCCACCAGGCCTGCGTGGACTTCGACCCGAACGCCGCCTTCGCCGCGGCCGCGGTGCTGGCGCTGGTCTCGTTCCTGGTGCTGATCGCGTCCGAGATCATCCGCACGCGCGCCGAGGTCGCCGGCGAGAGCGGCGCCTCCACATCAGTAGCGCGGGCGGCCTCGCCCGCGCGCCGGGGACGGGCAGGCGAGGCCGCCTGCCCTACTGGCGACACTCGGCCCGCTACGGGCCCTCATACCGATACCGGAAGCGGCCCTGACGAGGGGACGCCCTCTACCCACCATGACTGATGACCTCGAACTGCAGATCAGTGACCTGAGCTACCACTTCGGCGACCTGCCGGCAGTGGACCGCGTGAGCTTCGACGTCCGTCACGGCGAGCTGGTGACGCTGCTGGGCCCGAGCGGCAGCGGCAAGAGCACCATTCTCCGCCTGATCGCCGGGCTGCTGCGGCCCTCGACCGGCATGGTCCGCATCGGCGGCTCCGACGCGACTGACGTGCCGCCGCAGCGCCGCAACGTGGGCTTCGTCTTCCAGCAGTACGCGCTATTCCGGCACATGACGGTGTTCGAGAACGTGGCCTTCGGCCTGCGCGTGCGCAAGTGGAAGCGCGACCGGGTGGCGGCGCGCGTGGCCGAGCTGCTGCAGATGGTGCAACTACAAGGGAAGGAACGCCAGCGGCCGGACCAGCTCTCGGGCGGCGAGCGGCAGCGGGTGGCGCTGGCGCGGGCCCTGGCGCCCGAGCCGCGGGTGTTGCTGCTGGACGAGCCCTTCGGCGCCGTGGACGCCAAGGTGCGGGTCGAGCTGCGCGAATGGCTGCGCCACCTGCACGATGACTTCCACGTGACCTCGGTGTTCGTGACGCACGATCAGGACGAGGCGCTGGAGCTGTCGGACCGGCTGGTGGTGCTACATCGCGGCCGGGTGGAGCAGATCGGCAGCCCGGCGGAGGTCTACGAGCAGCCGGCCACACCCTTCGTGACCAGCTTCGTCGGGCCGATCAACCAGCTCCAGGGCCAAGCGGCGGCGGGCGTGGCCCACGTGGGCGCCCTGACCGCCCCCGCGCCCTGGGCGAGCGACGGCACGCAGCCGGCCGTGTACATGGTGCGGCCCACCGATGTCCTCATCGGGCCGGCGGGCAGCGGCGCCAGCGCGACCGTCCGCCGCTGCCTGCGCATCGGGAGCCTGACGCGGGTGGAAGTGGAACTGGCCGACGGGCAGACCCTCCACGCGCATCTGCGCAACGGCCAGGCCCGCCGGCTGGAGCCGGGGCAAGCAGTGGGGCTGTGCGCCGAGCGCGCCTGGGCGTATCCGGTCGAAGCGGGGCGATAGGCAGGTGTCGTTGGAGCGCGACTACCCCTGCCGCAGTTCGTCGTAGACCCCGAGGGTCTCGCGCACCACGGCGCTGATGCTGAAACGCTCTTGGGCGCGGCGCACCGCCAGCCGTCGCTCCGACTCGTCCCCCCGCCACTGCGCCTCCAGGCCGATGCCGTCCAGATCGAACCCCAGGTTGGACACCAACATCTCGCCGGTGCTGAAGCCACCGAACTCGGCGTACGCATCGTCGTCCGGCGGGGGGAGTATCTCCAGCCGCCGGGACAGCACCTGCGCCAAGGCCGTCGCGTCGTCGGCCGGAACGAAGGCCTCGGGGTCCACTCGCTCCAGCACCTCGGCCAGAGCCGGGGTGCGCACGGCCAGCACCGGCACCTCCATGGCCACGGCCTGCAGCGCGTAGCCGACGCTGCCGGACACCTCGCGGGGGATGATGAGGGTGTTGAGCGAGGCGATGATCTCGGGCACATCCGCCCGCGTCCCCCGGAAGACGACGGCCCCGCCGATGCCCATGTGGTGGGCCGCCAGCATCAGCTTCTCCTGGTCGGGCCCATCGCCGACGAAGAGGAACTCGACATTGGGGAAGTCGCGGGTGATGGCCACGGCGGCTTCCAGGACGGTCTCCAGCCCCAGGCCCGAGACCGCGGGACTGATGACGCCGACGGCTGCCGTCTCCGAGCGCAACCCCAGCGTCAGCCGCTTGCGCGCCAGGTCGAAGTCCGCCGTGACGGGCCGCACCTCGGCCGCCGGAGGCAGGAGCATCGCCCGCCCCGCCAGGCTGCGATGCACACGCGCCAGGGCCTCGTGGTCGCTGGCCGAGCTCACGATGAGGGCGCTGCAACGGCCCAGCAGCCGCCGCAGGCGCCAGCGTCCCCAGCCCTGCGGGTGGTACTGCGTAAGGTCGGAGAGGGTGACGACCAGCGGCGCGACGCCGCCGGCGGCGCGCAGGGCGGCCAGGCCGTAGGCGTGGACCACATCCGGCCGGAAGTCGCGCACCAGCCGCGCCACCTGCGTCCGCTCCGCCGCCACGGCGCTCTCGTCCGCATAGGGCTTGAGCGGCAGATTTACCCACCGGGCCTCGATGAAGTGGATCTGCTCCTGCTGGTGGCGCAGCAGCGGGCCGGCGATGACGGCGTGCCCGCCCTGTCGCAGGCATCGGCGCCCGACCGCCAGCGCCGCCGGGTACATCAGCGCCTCGTCGGGGCCGAGCAGTTGGAGCAGGCGGAGCGGTTCGGGCATTGTCTAGGCCAACATCCACGCGAGAAGTGTGGTTCCGGAGACGGCGCGCGGGCGAAGCCGCCCGCGCTACTGGTGCTGCAACGCACGAGCCTGGCCGCCCGCGCTACTGACATCGTGACGCACAGGATAGGCAACACGACGACCCCAGTAGGGCAGGCGGCCTCGCCTGCCCGACCCTAGCGCAGTTCCATCTCTGTATCGAAGTGCTTCAGCAGCAGTGTGTCCGCGTCCTGCGTCAGCGGGCCGAGCGTCGGCTCGCGCATGGTCTTCGAGATGCGCAGCTCGTCCACCACACCGTTGGCAGGGGTGTTCGGGCTGTCCGTGGGATTCATACCCAGGGCGATCGTCTCGCTCGGGCGGCGGGGCGCGTTGGCCGCGTCCTTCTTCTCCGCCACGAGCTTGCCGTCCACGTACAGTCGCAGCATGCCGGTCGCCTCGCCCGTCTTCTTCCAGGCAAAGCACAGATGATGCCACTCGCCCTGCTTCCACTGCACGCCCAGGGCGACACCATCGGACTTGTCCTTGTCGGCCCAGGCGGCCATGAGGCTCTTGCCGGCGTTCACCTCGCCCCCGTCGTACAGGTACAGCACGAAGCCGTAGTCGTACTCACTGTTGCGGCTGTCGAAGAGCTGGTGGTAGTGATACGGAACGGCGGTGGTGCGCCCGCTCGGGGCGTTCCAGCCCGGCTGGAACCACATCTCCACGGTGCCTTCGTCCATGTTGAGGTGGCCGGCGGCGGGGATGAGCAGCTTCGCCCCGTCGGCCAGGCGCACGCCCTGGCCGAGCTTGCCCGCGGCCAGTACCGGCGGCGGGCCGGCAGTGAGTGGGACCGACGCGCCATACCAATACCAGCACCCCGGCGCCTGAGCCTCGATCTTGTAGATGCCCTGCTCGCCCTCCGGCGGGATGGTCAGCCGGAAGACATCCAGGCTGCTGCGGGTGATCGGGGTCACCGTCTGCTTGCCCGAGGGCGAGGTGATTGTGATCTGCCCCTTGACCTCCTGCGAGCCCACGCGGTAGCCGCTCTGCTGGTAGACGACCAGCTTGACCGGCTCGTCGCGCTCGTCCACCCAGAAGGCCTTGCTCTGGCGGATGGTCGGCGGGGGATCGCTAAAGGCCTCGATCTGCGCTTGGTCCAGGGCGTAGAGGTACTCCGGTATGGAGAAGAAGGCCGTGGAGTGGTAGGCGAAGTGCAGGTAGAAGTCCAGCGTGTTCAGAGCCTTGTCCAGGTACTTGCGGTCGCCGGTGAGGTTGTAGGCATAGGCCAGGTCGGCGAAGTCGGTGTGGCAGCGGCTGTCCTTGTACTCGCGGATGTACTGGAAGACCGGGCCCATGCTGGTGTCGGCGGAGGGCACGTTGTCAATCCAGCGCGTGACCATGTCCAGGAACTTGGCTCGGACGCCCTCATCGCCGGTGAGCTGGTGAACGTGCTTGACGAACTGCAGGATCGTGTAGTACGGCGACATCAGCGTCTTGTCCTGGGCGGCGATGCGCTCGACCGTGGACTCCTTGTCGGCATAGAGCACCTCCAGGCCCTGGAGGAGACGGTCGAGGTACTCGCGCTTCCCCGTGGCCCTGTACAGCCACGCCAGGTCAATGTACTTCCAGTTGTCCCGGCCCCAGCCGGTCCCACCGTGCTTGAGTACCCACTGCCCGGCCAGTTCGGCCACCTCCAGCGAGCGCCGGTCGCCGGTGAGCAGGTAGTGGTCCACCAGACCGACGACCCAGCCGTGCCCCCCGACGTCACAGCTCCCCGAGTACTGCTTCATACGCTTCTCGGGGTAGCGGCTGTCGGACGGCACGGGCGTGAAGGCGGCGTTGGCGAAGTGCATGTATGAGTGACGGTGCACCCCGCCGATCTCGGGGGGCTGGGTGCCGGTCCAGTAGAAGATCGAGTCGCGCAGCTTGTCATCGGTCGCGCAGGCCTGCGCCAGCTTCTCGGGCATGTAGCCGGGCATGACCCACAGGCCCCAGTCCCACGGGCCGGGGATCTTCGCCTGCTGCACATCCACATCGCGGAAGTGATTGACGGCGCGGTCCAGGCCGTCCCACAGGTCGCGGTCGCCGGTGCGAATGAACTGCACGGCCATCCCGTGGTCGTAGGCCGTCTCCAGGTTCATATACGAGTTGCCGCCGCCGATGTCGCCCCAGTTGAGCATCCCGTAGGCGTTGGCGCCCTCGGCGCGTCCCAGGTAGCCGTTGCGGATCTCGCGCTCGACCTCACTCTCGTAGAGCGTGTAGCGCCCCTGTTGCCGGGGCAGGACATCACCCCAGACCTTCGAGGCGCAGTACACCTCGGGTGCGGGCAGATACAGGGGCGGACGCAGGAACGCCGCGCGCCGGGCCGCCGCAGCCGTCTCCGGGCTGTCGAAGCTCAGCAGCAACCGGTGCGTCTTGCCCATGCCGATGTGCATGTGCAGCGGCCGGGGCATCTGCGGCACGAGGAACAACCGGAGCGTGTCGCCCTGCACGGCGTAGGCCTTGGGGTGGAGCTGCCAGAAGTCGCGCAGGGCGACGGTGAGGGCCCAGCGATCGCCCGCGGGGCGGAGCGTCAGCCAGCCCGGCGCCCGCTCGCCCACTTGCTCGGCCTTGCCCGCACGGGTGAGCGTCGTCGCCCAGGCCTTGATCTCCTGCTCGCCGCTCCAGCGCCGCTTCTCGTCCTCCGACCACCACTGCTTGCGCTCGTCGAGAAGCTTGACGAACTCCTCGCGCTTGTTGTCGGTGCTGATGCCCTCCTTCTGGTCGGGCCCGACCTGCAGGAGCGAGCAATCGCCCTTCGCCTCGGCGGTCTTGCCGCCCTCGAGGCCGAAGGTGACGTCACCGTCTGTTGGCATCAGGGGCAACTCCACCGACACGAACGGCAGGTCGTGGAAGATCTCGTCGGTATCCTGGACGAAGGTGTGGTCCAGCTCGATGAACTGCTGTCCGACGTAGAACCGCAGGCGCACATCGAAGGCGACCGACTTGCTGCCATCGGGCTTGCGGTGGTGGCCCTGCAAGCGAATGACGGCACGAACCGGGCCACTCTCCTCGACGGTCACCTGCTCCAGGCCTCCCGCTGAGGAGAAGTCGCCGCAGCGCAGGGCCGCGGGCCGGGCGGGGCTGATGAGCATCTGGTCCGGTTGGAGGACGAGCAGTTGGAGGAAGCCACTGTCGCCCCCCACGACCGCCCGCAGGGGGCCGGTGTTCACTGTGGCCGTCTGGCCCTCCTGCTTGACGGTGACCTGCGCGGCCTGCGCAGGCTGCTTCGGCGGCTCGGCGAAGTGCAGCGCGTACCGCTCCTGCTGCGGGTCGGCCAGCCACGTACACAGGAGTGTCTGGACGCTGTTGCCGCGCGCCCACCAGCGGCTCGTGACGAGTGTCTGCAGGGGCACGGGTCGGCCTTTGGCATCGGCCAGCCAGACTTGCCTGTCGTCCTTGAGCGCGCCCATGGCGAAGGGCACGCCGACGGAGACGGGCGCCAGGCGGACACCCGACTGCCCGGGGGCGCTGCGGCGCAACTCGATCTGCCCGGCCAGGGCGGCGGTTGCCATGAGGATCAGTCCCAGCAGTAGCGTGGTTCGCATCGTCATGCCTCCGACACGGCGCGTGTCAGGTCGCCGCCATCCGCGGTGGGAGGAGGGAAGGGAGGCGCCCCGGGTCCACGGGCTCACGCCCGTGGCTACACACGACGGCCCCTTCGGGGCGAACGGCCCCGATTCCCGGTTCCCCACTCCCAACGACCCCCTCACGGCGCCTCGAGCAGCTCCACCTTCACGTCATCGAGGCGCAGCCGCAGCGCGATGGGGGTCGTGTTGTCACCTTTCTCGATGGCGATGTCGAGGGCGGCGGCGTTGGCCGGCAGCTCTGCTGTCGTCTCCAGGCGCTGCCAGGTGCCCAACTGCCGCAGATCGTACGGATTGGTGCTGTAGTTCGTGATCCACTTGCCGTCGGCGGCGTTGGTCGCGAGCTTCAGGTAAGGCGCCTTGCGCGGATTGTCAGTCGTCTCCACGAGCATCCATGCCGACAGACGATAGAGCCCGTACGGGACGGCGGCGGCCTGCAGGCGGGTCTGGGCGTAGTTCCAGACGCGCCCGGCAGTGCCTTCAGCCAGTAGGCACGAGGCGCCCGAGTGGGGGCCCTCGGTCGACAGCGACAGCTTTATGCCCTCCACCGGGTTCCAGCTCGTCGGCTCCTGCTCAAAGCCATTCTCATGGACCGTGGCGTTGGTCGCGGCCGAGGCCACGCCGGTCAGCTCCACCAGCCGGTAGGCGCCGCTGTCATCTCGCCCGGTCAGCGCCAGCCGGATCATCTGTTTCGCCTCTGGGTCCAGCATCGCGACGCGGAGGCGGTACTGGCCCGCCGGCAGCCCGGCCGGCAGGCGCAGCACCGTGCCCACCTGCTGCTCCTCGCCGGGCCACCACAGTGTCGTCGGGGTCGGCGGGTAGTCCAGTTGCTCGCAGGCTACCTTGCCGTCCGGGCCCACGAGCGACCACTGCACGGCGTAGCTGGCGTAGCACGGCGCCACACCGTCATTGCGCCAGGTGGCGAACAGCGGGAGGCGCGAGGGCTGGGTGGCGTACAGGCGCAACTGCGCGGGGTGCTTGAGGGAAACGAGCACGAAGCGGTAGCCGATGCGGCGGGCGGCGTCGCGCAGCAACTCCTGGGCCTCGGGCGGGGCCTTGCGGTAGCCCGCGCCGCCGAACAGGTTCGTGTTCAGGTAGCTGATCGGCGCCGACAGGCCCTTCTCGATGGTCGTCTTCACATCCCACTGCTTCTTGAGCATCTCGTCATAGCCGCTGTGGAACTCGAAGTTGCAGATGACGCCCCGGCGTGCGTAGGGATTGTAGAGCCACTCGCCGCAGTCGTAGCTGGCGCCGGCGGGGTTGAGACCGTCCTGGCGGAAGTTCACCCCGTGGATCGCGGCGTAGTCGTTGATGGTCAGGTGGTTCCGCCCGCCGACGTTGAGGAAGATGCGCGTGTGGGGGAAGGCCTGCACGTGCGCGTCAATGACGCGGCGGTAGGCGGCGACGTACCTCGCCTCGGTGTAGCCGGTCTCGGCCAGTTGCTGGGGCGTCCAGCGCATCAGGTGCATCTCGCCCCACTCGCCGATGGAGCCGATGTCCACGAACTCCAGGCCCGGTCGGCCGTCGAGGTACTCGCCGAGCTTGCGGATGAACTCGCACTGCACGTCCAGGTAGCGGTCATCCCAGAAGACCGGGTCGGTCTGCTCCTGGCCGTTGAGGGCGATGTGCTTGACCCCCGGCACGCCTTTGGCGAAGACCCACGGCGGCGTCACCTGCCCGCGCGAGTGCATGGACTGGCACATCACCCGGAAAGCGACGCGTTTGCCGCACTGCTTGACCCAGAAGTCGAACCGGGGGCCGAAGTAGTCGTCGAACTTGTAGACGCCCTCCTCCGGGTTGACCTCGGACCAGTCCAGCCGGTAGTAGGCGATGTCGCAAAGCTGCATGAACCACTCGTCGGGCTTGGCGTCGAGTGGGGGGTACTGCAGATACAGGCCCATGCCGGGATTGAAGATGACCTCGTCGGAGGCCGGAGGCTTGAGCTCAACCGGGCCCGGCGGGGTGTCCTGGGCCAGAGCGGCGACAGACGACACCAGGACTGCTACAACCAGGAGAGCAGGCATTCCTCATGTCTCCTTCCTGCGACGGGGTTATTCAGCGTCCGCCTTGGTCGGCCGCGGAGAGTGACATTATTCTGGCAAGATCGTCCTGCGACAGGTACCTGAAGCTCTGGGGCGGCGTCAGACGTGCGCCAACCTCGGCCAAGCGGACCGGCTTGCTCAGCCGCGCCGCACGCGCCACTTTGATGGCTACGCCCTCACACGCCCCGGCGTAGTACTCGAAGAAGCGGCTGGCCGAGAGGCCGCTGACGGCACGATAGCGCCGCCACAGATGGACAGGGGAGGCGTACTCGATCGTCTCAACGGTGAACACGCCAGTGATGCCCTCCACGGGCTTGGTGCTGTATACGACCACATGGGAGACGTCCCTCCCAAAGCCGCGTCTCCGGAACTCGACCTTCTTCTGGCCTTGGAAGATGGCGTCGGCGTACCTCGGGTGTATCGACAGCAATATTACTGCGCCTGTGCGTGAGTGCGAAGCCATCGTGTGTCACCGCTCTTGATCTGCTGTATGGACTGAGGGGGGGCGCCCACTAGCCCGTGTTCAACCAACTGCTCGCACCGGATGGGCCGACGGATGTCGTGTGCGTGACGAAAGAGGATAGCAGTGACCGCCCTCGACGCCATGCACATGCTGCCGATCTCGGCATAGCTGTAGACCGTTCGCTTGCCAACGAACGCGGCTACCTCCTCTGGGCTGGTCGAGACCAGAGTCCGCTCTGCGACCCCGACAACCGTCAGTGCTTGCTGGTCTTGTGACCGGTAGAACAGCAGGATGTCGCCTGGCCTGATGTCGCGGCGGGTCGCCCTCGACAGATAGGCCTTGCGGATGCTGTTGCCATAGCTGTCCCCACCCGCCAGAAGCGGTCGCTCTGGTCCGGTGCCCGGGAATAGGGCCCTGTGATAGCGGGGCTGGATCGGTATTACCCATATGGCAGCGGAGTCCCAGGCCACGGCGAAGGGGCCGTACCTAACGTGATACTCGAAGGGATCTGAGGGCGTGCGACCCAGGTGTGGGACCAGATCCTTCGTGAACTCGTCCTCGCCTGTCCTCGCGCTGGTGGCGATGCGCTCAAAGCCGAACTGTAGCAGGAACCCTATCAGAGCCTCGTGTCTTGGGAATGCGGTGACGAATAGGCACTCGTAGCCGTTCTCATGGGCGTAGTCGAACACAGTCCTTAGCAGCAACTCACCGTACGCCAGGCCGGACCAGTCATCGGAGACCTTGAAGCTGCAGATCTTGAGCGTCTTCCGCGCCCGGAACCGCTCGTCGGCCTTCTCCTGGTTGACGATGCAGACCGCAGCGTATGCGTCTGCGTCTCGAGCCTGTATTACCCATGCCTGCCGGTGCTGGAGCTTGACCTTCCGTAACCACGCGTCGAACTCAGGATAGTCAGACCGGAAGCTGCCAAAGATCGGGTCGGCATCGTTGATGCTGAAGGCTTTGAGACTCGCCACGGCTGGCGGCGGAAGTGGCGCGCGGTCGAATAGACGGGCTACGAACTCAAGTGCTTCAGTCGACCGCAGAACGCGATCGGCCAGACCTATGCGCGCTGCCTTCCCGTGAATGCCGCCGTCATTCGTGACTAGGTAGTCAACCGCGTCGGCAACGACAGCGGCCAAGTGCTGGTCGTCAACCCAGTCATTCGACCCAGACGGCGGCGATCCTATGGTGCACGCCAGATTGGGGCCCACGACCGGCGGGGAACCCAGCGTGGGATACTTGCTGACTAGGCGCTCGCGAAGTGCCCGGCGTTGCCCATCGGCGTCACGCGCCAAGTCCTGGCGCACCGCTGGGTGGACGTAGACGTGGTGGCCAGACTGCTGGACCAGCCGGCAGAATTCGGTCACCTCTGGACGACCCGCTCTGAGTTCGTCCAGGTTCGTGGGGTCCAGCGGGATGAGGATGTTCGTGTCGAGCAGGAACTTCATGCCGCCATTCCGTCCCCTCTACGGAATCCACATGTTCACCGGCCTGATCGTGTCGTTGGGCAGCAGCATCTTGGCGTGGCCGTCGAGGAAGGCGCAGCCGCAGCGGTGGCTGTGGCGCGCGTCCAGGCGTGTGAGCCGGTGCGAGTAGTAGCTGGAGCCCATCGCTCTGGCCGAGGGCTTCATGTCAAAGAACAGGAGCAGGTCGGCGGTGCGGCTGATCGAGGACATGCTGTAGACAAACGGCTGGCTGGCGGTGTTGTAGGTCAGGCCGTAGTTAATGCCATAGCCGTGCGGGAGGTCGGTCGTGCCGCTGACCTGCTGCGGGCTGTGGTCCTCGGGGCACAGCACCAGCTCCTTGCTCTTCATGTTCGGCTCGAGGATGGCGCACCAGGTGAAGCTCCCGGCGCGGGCCGGCACGAGCGTGCGGTCGCAATCGTCGGAGTAGATCTTGTGAGCCATGACGAGCTGCCGCAGGTTGCTGGCGCACTTGGCCTTGCGGGCGGCCCGGGTGGCCGAGGTGAGGACCGGGAACAGGATGGCTGCCAGGACGGCGATGATGCCAATCACGACCAGCATTTCGACAAGCGTGAAGCCGGGACGCCTGGACATGGCACTCCCCCGTGCGGTAGGTTGGCCGCTCATTTCGCCGGCGGACAGCGAATGCCTGCGCGGGGGGCAGGAAGCGCCGGCCCGCCCAGGGAAGAGCCCCCCCATGACCTCTCGCGAACGCGTTGTGGCAGCCATCGCGCACCAGCCTGTAGACCACCCCCCGCACATCATTGACTTCACCGGTGACGCCCATACGAAGCTGCAGGAGCACCTGGGCGATCTGCCTGTCGCCGACTTTGTCGGCAACGACGTCCGGGACATCCCTGTGCCCTGGTGGCACTGGCATGAGCTGGGGCCGGACTGGGGTGGGCTACAGCCACCGACGTCCCGCCCGCAGGTGCTGGGCCGTGGCAACTACGAGGGCCTCGCCGACAACCTCAAGGCCTGGCGCCAGGAGAGCGACAAGTACTTCCTGGTGCGGCTGTACGGCATTCACTTCGAGAAGGGCTACTTCGCGCGGGGGTTCGAGAACTTCATGGCCGACCTGGGCGGGGCGAAGGACTGGGCCCGCGACCTGCTGCGCTGGATCATCGGCAAGAACCTGGTGATGATGGAGAACTTCCTGGCCCTGCCGGAGATAGACGGGGTGCTGCTGGGGAGTGATTGGGGCTCGCAGTGCGGGCTGCTGATGTCGCCGGACACATGGAACGATCTCATCCGCCCCGGCGAGCAGGCGATGTTCGATCTCGTGAAGTCCTACGGCAAGGACGTGTGGGTCCACTCGTGCGGCAACATCGAGCGGCTCATTCCCACGTTGATCGAGATGGGCCTGCAGGTGCTCAACCCGGTGCAGCCCGAGTGCATGGACCTCGCCCGGCTCAAGGCAGCCTATGGAGACCGCCTGGCCTTCTGGGGCGGGATCAGCACCCAGCAGACGCTGCCGTACGGGACGCCGGAGCAGGTGCGGGCAGAGGCGCGGCGGGTGCGGGATACGCTCGGGCCGGAGGGCTACGTCTTCTCGCCGTCCCAGAGCATCCAGGACGATGTGCCCATCGCGAACGTGCTGGCGCTGCTGGAAGTGGCGAACGAGATGCTGTAGGGGCGCGATTTATCGCGCCCAACGCTCGGGGGATATGGGCAACGGGCGCGATGAATCGCGCCCCTACCTCGCCCCCAGGTACTCCCGCCAGTTCAAGCCTCTCCCCCACTCCGCGGGCGCGACGTTCCCCTCGCCGACCGTCTGCATCTCCTGGCTGAAGCTGACCAGCCGCAACGTGTGCGTGGCCGGGTCGTAGAGCGCGCGAGCCTGGGCCACGCGCATGACCGCCCACAGCGGGACCATCAGCGCCTCCCGGTACAGGATGGGCGGCGCTATCATGTCCTCCGTCAGCCCCGGCCCCGTCTCCACCTTCAGGCTGTTGAGGCGCAGCACCAGTTGCTCGAAGGCTCCGGTCATCGTGAGCTTCTGGGCCTGCTGGCTCCACACCCACTTGACGCGCAGCGGCTCCAGCAGCGGCCGCACCGGGACCAGGAGCTGCCCTTCCATCTCCACCGGGTCCTCGGGCAGCACGGCGGGCTTGCCGTCCACGACCAGCTTGATCGGCGGCTGGAGCGGCTTGACTTCCAGGCGCCGGCCGTCGGCCAGGATGATCGCCCCGCCCTCGGGCCGCGGCTGCAGCCCCAGAAGCTGTGAGACCGTCACAAGCTGGTAGCCGCGCGCCTGCAGAGCCGGCACAGCGCGGCGGACCGCGGCCACGGTATGGGAGCGCGGGCCGCCGCCGTCGTGGCACAGGATGATGGCGCCGGGGCGGGCTCCGGACATGATGCGCGCGTAGATGGTGTCGGCGCCGGGCCGCCGCCAGTCGTTGGTATCGGCGGTCCACAGCACGGCGCGTAGCCCGGTCTGGGCGATGGCGGAACGGGCGCGGGCGTTGAGCGCGCCGTAGGGTGGGCGCATCAGGCGGACCCTTTGGTCGGTCAGGCCCTCCAGCGCGCTGCGGCAGCGGTTCAGATCGGCGATGGTGGCCCCGGAGGACGTACGCGCCAGGTTGGCGTGGGCCCAGGTGTGGACCGCCACCTCGTTGCTCTCGGCCACCGTGCGCCGGATCAGTTCCGGCCGCCCGTGAGCCTGGGCCCCGACTACGAAGAAGGTGGCGTGCGCCCCGTGTTTGGCGAGAATGTCGAGTATCTGCGCCGTGGCGGTAGGCCAGGGGCCGTCATCGAAGGTGAGAGCCAGCATCCGGGGCGTCTGGGGTGGGGTCGCCGCCGGCACGGTGGGCACGGCCGTCGCTGTCTCCAGCAGGGCCTGGCCGCTGAGCAGCCCCACCTGCAGCCGCTGCGAGCCCACGACGGCGGGGGGAAGGGTGCCGCTGGTCCCCGGCGGCGACAGAAGCCGAGTCTGCTCGCGCACCGGTTCGTACACGTTGGCGGCCGGAGCCACACAGAGCGAGTCGCCGCGACTCACCGCGGCGTCGAGCGCCAGGGGCTGTCCGCCCCGCAGCACCCGCGGGGGCAGGCCGCCGCCCTGGTGGAGCAGGCCACCCCGCAGGTGGAGCAGGTCGCCGGGCTCCGGGCGCACGCCGCCGGCGCGGAGAGCCTGGGCCGCTGTCGCCCCCCGGCCCACACGGCACGAGGCGTCCCCGACACTCAGCCGGATGGGCCGGGCGACGACCGTCAGGAGCGCGAGTACCAGCAGATAGCCGGCGAACGCCAAAACGACGCCTTCAAGGCGGCGAAGGCGTCGTCGAGATCGGGACACGGCGAAGGTGGTCGGGAGCGACGGTATGCTGTGTTCGAGGGCTGCCTTGCTCGGCATCCGGTCCGCCCGGCTACTTGGTGTTGACGAAGGCGCGATGTTGCGGCCGGTTCCAGTCAGTCTTCACACCGAAGATGTCCAGCATGGGCCTGATGGGCACGAAGGTGCGATTGTCGATGCGGTAGCTGGCGCGGCCGAGGCTGCGCTTCTCGCCGTTGACGTAGACGCGGGCGCTGCCGGGGACGACCCGCACCTTGACCCCGTTACGCTCCACCGTCAGGTAGCTGGCCGTCGGGCCCCAGACCATGCTGCCGCCGATGTGGCGCATCAGGTCGGTGAGTGTGATGTAGACACGGCCACCACTCATGAACCCGTGCTTCTCCAGATCCGCCTCACGGTTGTTGAAGAAGACGACTTCGCGCAGCATGACCTTGCGGCGGACCTTGGTGAAGGCTGCCTGGTCGCTTTTGCTCTGCTGCAGGATGATGTTGGCTGTGGC
This sequence comes from bacterium, assembly GCA_021372615.1. NCBI lineage: Bacteria > bacterium. The sequence goes on from JAJFUB010000074.1 coordinate 73,050, forward strand.
GTCATTGGCCACGTGCAGCGGCAAGTTGCCGCTACTGAAGGCCAGCCTCGTGCCGTCGAGAGCCTCCAGGCGGACGGCGTGTGTACCGTCAGAGAGCTTCGTGGTATCCACGGTCACCTCGGGCCGGGCATCGAAGCTGACGGTGAGGGGCTTGTCGTCAAGATAGTAGGTGGAGCTGAGGCCGGCGGTCAGGGCTTCGGCGGGGGACAGGGTGATACTGCCCTGTACGACCGCGCCCTCAGGGGTCCTCATCAGGGGAGCGACACTGGTGACCTGGAGGGCCAGGGCGCCCGCCCCGCCGAGCACGCAGGTGCCGGCCCAGGCCGTGCCCAACCCGCACGACACGAGGATGAGGCAGAGACAGACGTGACGTTGCCGCATGATCGTGACCTCTCGCGGCGGGCGACGCCGCAGGACATTACCGCCAACTCGCTGCGACGCTGGCAATATATCATAGGCGACAGCGCGAAGTCAAAAGACGGTTGTGGCGCCCTAGCGCCCGAAGATCATCCGGTTCAGGCCGATGAGGCCCAGCGCGGCCAGGAGCACGGCAGCGGTCAGCACCATGCTCAGCAGGATCGGCGGCCCGTGCAGGTCGGGCGGGGCCACGGCCTCGTCGAGAACCAGGAACTCGCCGACGCGCTTGCTCTGCTGCTCCTGGACGAGCGCCACCGCCAGGGACTGCTTGAGGGCGGCCAGCGCCTGGAACTGGACCTCCTCGTCCTGCTTGAGGACCGCGAAGTTGCGCGCGACCGGCGGCAGAGCAGCCAGCTCGCCCCGGGCGACGCCCAGGAGGGACGCGAGGCGAGAACCGCGGGCGCGGGCCCCGGCCAGCGTGACCTCCAGGTCCACAACCTGCCCCACGACCTTCTCGTACGTGGGATTGGCGCCCTGAGCCACTTCCTTGTGCACATCTTCCTTGAGCTGGGCAAGCTGCCGCTCGCAGGACTCCAGGGCGGTGCTGATCTGGACGACGTCACGGTTCTGGCGCGTCTTGCCCTGCGCCTCCTGCGTGGCCAGCTCGATCCGCAGGTCGGCGATCTTCTGCTCGACCTGCGCGATGATCGGGTTGCGCATCTCGACGACGCTGGAGACGCGCATGCTATCCACGCCGCGGAGCTGCCCCCGGGCCTTGGCTAGCGAGCTCTGGGCCTCGGCGATCTTGGCGCGAGCCTCGGCCTCGCCCTGCTCCAGGGCCTTGATGCGATCCGTCACCATGGCGGCCTTGGAGTCCGGGTCCAGCAGTGCGTGGCCCCGCTGCAGCCGCTCGATGCCTGTCTCGGCCTGGGCCAGTTGCCCCAGGACATGCCGCTCGGCACTCTCAATGAACTCGCGCTTCTTGCGCGCCTCGCTAACGCTCGTCTCCGTCACGTATTGCTGCAGCTCGATCAGGTAGTCATTGGCGAGGGCGGCGCACAGTTGCCGTGCCTCCTCGCGCTTGAGCACGCGACTCACGCTGGCGCGCAGCCTCGTATAGCCGCGACAGGTGACGGTGACGCTGAAACCCTCGGTGCCGATGGCGGCGATCTTGGCCATGCGCGCCAGGACCTCTTCAGCCTCGATGTCCGGGATGCGGAGGCGCTGGCCGAGCTGCTCTTTCCCGACCAGCTTGGCCCGCATCAGGCGGCTGGACAGGATGGCCTGCAGGCGCTCCTGGGTGGGCTTGAGCTTGCTCGTCTCGGTCTCGCCGGGGATGGCCGCGGAACTGCGCAGCATCGTGGACAGCAGCTCGGCGGGGTCGCTCACGAAGAACGAGCTGGTGGCGCTGTAGGTGCTCGGCCACAGCAACGCCACGAGGCCGCCGGCCAGCAGCCCGGCGGCGATGCTGACGGTCAGCACGCCCCACCAGGAGAACACGTTGAAGCTCTTGCTACGGTTGGCCCACGCCACGGTAATGATGCCTCGTTTTCGCGCCTTAGAAGACCAGAGCGGCCGTCGCGATGGTGATGATGCTGCGCAGCCACTGCTGCCACGAGTTTTCGGTGTGCACGGTCCGCACGATGTACGTGGTCGGCACCACGATGACGTCGCCGGGCTCGATGGCGTCCTTGAGCCCGATGGGGGCCGCCGCGCCGTTGGGGTGGATGACCACGAGACGCTTCTGGGCGGCGTCTTCGCGCAGCCCACCGGCCTCGGCGATGTACTGGCGGCACCGGTACGCCTCGACGTAGGGCACTGCGCCGGAGCGCGGCACCGCGCCCAGCACGGTGACGGTGTTCATGCGCCGCGGGACGACCAGGTTGTCGCCCGCCTCGAGCTCAATGTTGCCGGCCTTGCCGTTGCTGGCCAGCAACTCCTTGCCCGCCACCGGGATCGCCGTCACCATGTCCTCGGACCGCACCGGCCGCGGGGGCAGCACGATGCTGGCCGCGCCGGGGGAGATGAGTGTGGACAGGTTCTGGGCGATGGAGGTGCTCATGGCCGCCGCCTGCGTGCCCTGGCCTACCTGCATCGGCGCCTGACCGGACTCGCGGTTGGTGGCCGCCAGAATGCGGCTGAGGTCCTCGATCTGCGCCGGGTCGGTGGTCAGATCGCGATGGCGGTAGATGACCATGCCATTGGGGTTGGCATCGGGCAGCAGACCGCCGCTATCGCGCAGCAGGTCCATCACGGTGTAGGCGTGGTCGCGGTCGCGGCGCAGGGCGAAGCTGCCGGGGTGTTCCACGCGCCCTTGCAGCACCACCACGTCGGCCTGCCCCTGGAACTCGCCACGACCGATGATCGAGACGCTGTCGCCTTCGCCCAGCGCCATGTCCGGCTCGATCCGGAAGGCGTCGGGGGTGCCCGTCAGCGCCAGGCGTACGGGCTGGGGCATGCCCTCGAAGCGTCCGGGAATCACCTCGACGTCCGGCCCGGCGCCCGGCTTGAGGCCCCCGGCGGCAAAGATCAGGTCGCTGACCTTCATGCCCTCGCGGCGGGGGTACTTACCCGGGCGACGCACATAGCCGGTGATCTGCACTTCGGGAGCGGGCAGCGCATCGGCCTGGGTGGCGATCTTCAGGATGTCCCCGCGCGCCAACTCCAGGTCCCTGGCCCCGTCGCCCTGCAACGCCGCCTTCAGGTCCACGGCGATGATCTGGTAGGACTGGTCCGGGGTCAGGCGCAGCAGGTCCGCCCGGCCCAGGTAGGCTTCAGGGAGCACGTCACCCGCCAGTAGCACCAGTTGGCTGACCCGCATCTTGATGGCGAAGGGATAGGTGCCCGGGTGGGCCACCGCCCCGTCAATCTTGATCTCCTGCGCCGGCTCGACGGCCTGCTGGGCCAGGATCTCGACCTCGTCCTTGGGCTGCAGCGGGATCGGGGTTGGGTTGTCGCCATACATCTGCTCGGAGACATTGAACGGGATGAGCGTGTAGTGGCGGTCGTAGTCCATGCGGCGCAGCAGACCGGTGGCCATGTGGGCATTCCACGCCAGGCCCTCGGCCGACCGCAGCAAGCTGGAGACGGTCGCATCGGGCGTCCACGGGTAGTAGCCCGGCCGCTTGACGGCGCCCATCAGCTCAATCGTGTTGTCCCCGCGCGCGAGGATGCTCTTGACGATCAGCAGATCGCCGTCCTGCAGCGGCCGCTTCAGGGCGGCGCCGTTGGGGTCGCCGCAGTCCAGCGTGCTCAGGATCCAGTCCGCGCGCTTCTCGCCGCGCCACAGGTGCACCAGCGGCGCGTACGCGCTGGGCTTCATCCCTCCGGCCAGTGCGAGCGCCTGGCCGACGGTCAGCGCGTCCTTGACTTCGTAGCGGGCCGGGCGGCGCACTTCGCCGATCAGGCCCACCTCGGCGCTGACGGGGGGGATGAAGAGGCTGTCGCCGGGCGCCAGCACGACATCAGCCTCGCGCTGGCCGGTCAGCAGGTAGTCGTACAGGTCAATCTCCACAGCGGCGCGGCCCACGCGGTTCAGGCGGATCTTGCGGTACGAGCCGATCTCCGACGGCCCGCCGGCGGCGTACAGCGCCGACAGCACGGTCGCCATGCCGGCCAGTGTGTACTTCCCCGGCCGTGTCGCGTCGCCGGTGACGAACACCTCGATGGTGCGCTGCTCGGACACAACCAGCGTCACCTTCGGGTCGGTGAAGAAGCGGGTGTACTGCTGGGCGAGGGTCTGGCGGAGTTGCTCGATCGTCTGCCCGGACGCCGTGACCCGCCCGACCTGCGGCAGGATCACGAAACCTTCCGGGGTGATGGTCACCGTCTGCTTGACCTGCTCGAAGTCCCGCGCCCACACACTCAGGTCGAGCGTGTCGCCGGGGCCGAGCAGGTAGTTGGGTGGAACGGGAAGATTGGCGACCGGCGTGGTGGCGGCGCGGTTCATCGCGCCCTGCCGCGGGGTCCCCGCCGGCGGGGCCGGCACCACGCCCTGGTCGGTAGCAGTAACCGTAGTGAACAGACTGGCGCCGAAGCGCGGCAAGCCCTCGAACAGGACCTGCGGAGACTTGGCCTGCTCGGGCCGTTCCGGCTCGGCGGCCACCGGCGGCGGAGGCGGCTCGACCGGCGCCGGGGGCTGGGCGTGCAGGACGGTGCAGACGAGCAGGAGGGGGACGAGCCACGACATGAACTTGGGCATAAGCCTACGCTCCCCGACGCTGTCACGACCACGCCGGATGGGATGCATCTCCTGGGCCTGATATGCAACTTCGGCAGGCAGAGTGCGAATCCTTCTGCTGTTTTTGTGGCGGACCGACAAAAGCAAAGCCCGCCGCCGGGAGGCCTCGGGCGTGCGGGCATGGATGGGTCGGCTTGTCAAGCGGCTGGACGACCGGCGCATTATACATGTCTTGGCGCGGTTGTACAACCAGGGCGGACACCAGAACGTGTCCACGGACCGTTCAGAGAGCGACAAAGGGGTAGTGCGGGCTTCCAGCCCGCCCCGGGCTGGCCTACTGCTTGGGCCACGTGAGCACCACTCCCGGCTGCCCGCCGACCTGCTGGCGAGTGACGGTGAGGTCCAGCACCGCCCCGGTGGGGTCCTGGCGACGGTACTCACCGTTCGCGTCCGCCGGGTCGGCCAGGATATGCGTGAGCGGCCCCAGCATGAACAGGGGCATCCTCATCACACGCTCCCACTGGTTCGGGCCCCTCTGGTACCAGACCGTCGTGTAGCCCTCCTCGTCCAGCCCGGCCATGACCCCATCTGCGCCTTCCCGCAGCGCCTTGCCAAAGATGGTATTGAGCATGCGGTCGCGGACGTCGCCCTCCAGCGGCCCGGCGTCGCGCAGGTAGGCTTCCTCCGCGGGGAGCGGACGAGGCGTCACGACGACCAGCGGGTCCAGCAAGCGCTGTGGACCGAACTCGACACCCTCGGCGCTGAAGGTCAGGACATCGTTGCCCACGCCACGCAGCAACATGCTCTCGCCCGCCGCCACGCGGACTTGCGTTTCCCGGTCGGCGAGCCACCGCCCCTCCTCCGCCATCTTGTCGGGCCTGTCTCCGACGGCGCGCCCGGCGTAGAAGGCCGTCTGCCCCAGCAGCGTGAGGCTATCGTCCGCGTTGCGGCGCGGGGTGAGGGTGAGACGCAGGACGCGGACGCGCGTGAGCAGGTCAGGTGGCCCGTTCTCCGCGCGGCGCGCGTAGTACGGCATGGCCTCGACGAACGTCATGGCGGTGCTGGCGTTGTTGCCGACCGTCACGGACGCCGTCAGCGGGGCCGAGTTGGTTGCGGGGTCGGCCAGCAGCTTCGTGCTGTCACCGTGGGCGAAGTAGAGCCGCAGCCGCTCATCCTCCCGGTCGTCGGCGCGGCAGCTCCAGTCCACGCCCGGCAGCTTCGCGGCGCGCGCCGGTTCGAGTGAGAGAACGCTCACCTCCAGCCCCAGTCGCACGGTCGGCTTGTCGAGCAGGCCCATGATCTCCCGCAGCTTGCCGATGGCTTCCTCGGTGCCGGTGACCTTCAGCGAATTGCGCCACAGGAGTGCCGTCGGTGGGCCGGCGAGGCCGGTGGGCAGCATCTTGCCCAGTCCTGCCCCGGCGGCGGACGGCGGCGGCGCAGGGCTGACCTCGACGAAGCTCTGCCAGTGCCAGGCCGTACGCGACACATCCGCAACGGCTTGGATCGCGTAGCGCAGGGCGACCTGCTCGAGGGGTTCGGGGGCAGGCGGAGGGGCAGGCGGTCCGCCGGAGGCGAACAGGGCGGCGATCTCGATGGCGCTCTGGTGCCACAGGGGTATCTCCCGCGTGACCTGTTCCTGCGCAGTGACGAACGAGACCGCGGACAACAGGAGTGAGGTGAGCAGCAGCGGCCGAGCCATGGCAGAACCCTCCCGGGGGCTACTTCGCGGCGTGCCGACGCTGCTACCAACACCCGCCGGGACGATTGGTTCCGCATCAGAGCGGGGTGTCGCCGGAGGCGGTGCGGTGTTACGCTGCGCGTGACACCCGCACTGCCGCTGCCGCCCTACTCCCTAATCAGCCGCCGGATGACCCCGCACGCCTCCACCAGCCGCTCCTGCATAGCCCCGTTCAGCGGCACCGTGTCGCGGAAGATCAACTCGACAAAGTTGCCCTGTGTCAGTTCCAGGCTCTCGCGGATCGTGGCCGCGAAGTCGGCCGGGGCGAAGGTCGGCCCGCACAGCTTCATCGGGTGCGGCTTGCGTGACAACACGACACTCCGGCCTGCCGAGGCCGCGATGCTTGCCACATCACACCAGGGCGACACCGTCACCTTGCGCAGGTTGTGGAACTGCTTCAGCGTCGGCCAGAAGTGGTGCACCGGCTCGCAGCAGCCGTAGTTGATGAGCCCGTAGCGGTCGCCGACGCGCCGCTGGTAGGGGTGGATGAACTCCGCGTACATCTGCGGCGACAGCCCCACCGCCTCCTGCGCCTCGATGAACCCCCAGGTGTCGGACAGCAGCACCTGCTCCCCCGGCGCAATCTCTCGCCGGGGCAGTTCGTCCGAATACACGCAACTCCCGGACCCGCAGTCCAACTCGCGGCCGTTGGGGGTGAGCAGGCCCTCGGCCTCTTGCCAGGTCGCGTAGCGCTCGGCATCGTCGGCCAGGAAGGTGAAGAAGGCGTGGACGTTGTCGGGCTGGTCGAGCATGTTCATGTAGAAGTTGTCCATGCCCATCAGGTGCACCGCCTGCCCGGCCATACCGGTGCCCGCGGCCAGCGAGGCGTGGCCGTTGACGATCTCGACCGGGAGCAGGTCGCCAAACAGCCCCTCCGCCTGCTCGGCCCGCTGCCACGTCGCCTCGCGGTTGACGCCGAACTCCGTGGGGCGCAGCTTCTTCAGGCCCGGCTCCAGATCGGCCAGCGGGGTGTTGGTCTCATAGCCCAGGTCGCGGCCCCGGTGGTCGGGCACGCGGCGGATCTGCAACTCGGGGCACACCGAGGTGCGGCCGATGGCCCAGGGCACCCAGAAGCCAGCCGGGAACACGCGGTCATCGGGGATGAGACGCAGGTTGGTCAGGCAGCGCAGGAAGTGGGCCTCGCAGCCGCGCTCGAACTCACCCTCGCACTCCGTCGGCGGGGTCAGGTCGGCAAAGAACGTACCGTTGTCCTCGATGTGGAAGGGCACGGTCCGCTCGATGAGTCGATTGGACAGCCGCCACTTCTCGCGGCGGCGAGCCATGTCGTCGCTGTTGACCAGCTCGGCATACTCGGTGGCCAGCGTGCGGACGCGGTTGCGGTCGGTGGGGGTGGTCATGAGGGCTCCTGGGCGGCCAGCGAATGGCGCGTCATTCGCTACGCCGCCGCAGCCAACCTGCAGGGCGGCAAGGCGGATCAGGCAGGTGCGTGCTCATGCCCGGAGAACAGATAGCAGTTCACCTCCTGTGGCCAAAGGTGCATCCGGACATGCCCACCATCACCTACCTGCGCGCGATGAACCGTGCCCTGCATGAAGAGATGGCCCGCGATGAGCGCGTCTTCGTCATCGGTGAGGACGTGGCCGACGTCGGTGGCGTGTGGGGGGTGCAGAAGGGGCTGCTCAAGCAGTTCGGGCGTAAGCGCGTGCGGCAGACGCCGATCTCCGAGTGTGGCTTCACCGGCCTGGCCGTCGGCGCGGCCATGACCGGCCTGCGGCCTGTCGTTGAGATCATGTACAACGACTTCATCACCACCTGCATGGACATGGTGGTCAACCAGGCCGCCAAGCTGCGCACCATGTCCGGCGGGCAGCTCCGGGTGCCGCTGGTCGTTCACACCCCCGGCGGCGGGGGAACCTGCGAGGCCGCCCAGCACTCCCAGTGCCTCGAAGCCTGGTTCGCCCATGTCCCGGGCCTCAAGGTCGTCGTCCCCAGCACACCCTATGACGCCTACGGGCTGCTCAAGACCGCCATCCGCGATGACAACCCCGTGTACTACATGGAGCACCGGCTGTTGTACGACATGAAGGGCGAAGTGCCCAGAGGGGAGTTCACGATCCCCTTCGGGCAGGCGGACGTGAAGCGCGAGGGGACCGACCTGACGGTCGTGGCGACCCTAAACATGGTGCACAAGGCGCTGGCGGTGGCGGAGAGGGTGGCGGATGATGTATCCGTCGAGGTCATTGACCCGCGCACGCTCATCCCGCTGGATGAGGAGACCATCCTGAACTCGGCGCGCAAGACGGGGCGGCTGCTGGTGGTGCAGGAGGCGTGCCTGTGCGGGGGGTTCGGCAGCGAGATCGTGCGGCGAGTGACGGAGCAGGCCTTCGCCGCGCTCAAAGCCCCGCCGCGGGTGCTGGGGAGCCTCGACCTGCCGATGCCCTTCAGCCCGCCGCTGGAGCGAGCCGTGATCCCCGATGAAACGGACATCGAGGCGGCCGTGCGGGCAATGGTCTAGCGTACGGGGTGGGTGCCGAGGTAGTCGCCGTCCCTCCCGGCCGCGACGTTCCTCTGGCTGAAGGTGGCGGGGGTGCCCTGCTCCACGCGACCGTCACAGTACCCGACCGAGACCCACGGCCCCAGTTCCCCACGATAGCCCAACCGGTGGCGATAAGCGAGCTGGCCGCCGCTGGCCTCGTAGGTCATCACCGCACAACTCGGCGCGTCAATGCTGTCGTGCTTCACCCCGGCCCATACGGGGCAGTAGGCATAGCCCGGCATCACCCGCTGCGGGTCGGCGGGGCAGACCAGGTTCGCCCGGGTGAGCGGCGGAGTGCCGAGGAGACCCTCCGGGAGGGCCGACACGGGGGGCATGGTGTCGCCGTGGTCGGCGACGTACTGCAGGACGGCCATACCCAGCAACTGGACATTGGCGACACAGACCTGCGTACGGCCGATGTCCTGCTGCCGCTGCTGGAGGGGGATCGCCCACAGGGCGATCAGCACCATGGCGCCCACGATTGCCCACGTCGGCCAGCGTCGCATGTCGGCTACAGCTCCTTCGCTGCCCGGTCCATGACCGTCCGCATCGCTGCCAGCTTGTCCTCCCGCCCGTCGGGCTTGACGTACTGCGCCTGCAACTCCGCCACCTGCGCCCGGGCCTTCGCGACCATCGCGGCGTCGTCCGCGGCCCCGTTCCACCCTCGCCGCTCGATGAGCTGCGGCATGAACAGGCACTCGCGGAAGCGCCGGGCCGTGTGCATCGTCTCCAGGTAGCTGTCCGTCATTCCCAGGTCCACCGCGACTATGTCATCCAGAACAATGTTGGCCGCGCTGGGGTCCACCCGGCGCTCGTACTGGCGCAGGCCGTCCACAAAGTCACGCTCCAGCGCCAGTTGCACCAGCGAGAGCGTCTTGCCGCATTCGAGCATGCCATCGCCAACGCCGGGGTGCCGACCGGTGAAGGCCGCGACGGTCATCGCCTTGTAGTGCTTCTCGAAGAGCGCGGCCAGGCCGGGAGCCTTGGCGTCGCAGTACTCGCCGCTGCCGGGCGGGAAGTTCACGCCCGTCCAGCGGCGGATGAACTCATTGACCGCGAAGGCGTGGTACATCGCGTCATAGGTCGAGTAGCTGACGTCGCCGGTCTTCATGTCCACGGTGCCGGCCCACATGGAGCCCCCGAGGCTGACCGCGGGGTTGATGACCCGCCCGCAGATCCACACCGACACGATCTCGGCCGCCGCCACCGTGATGAAGCCCTCCACGGTCACGGGAGTCGAGACCCCGACGACAGGCATGGCCGTGATGCCGATGCTGCCGCCGGCCTTGGCCTGCCGCACCAGCCGGTCCACGACGTCCCGATCCAGTCGCAGCGGGTGAGCGAAGCACAGCGCGCCCCAGACCCACAGGTCGCCCACGCCCAGGATCTCCGCCATCTCGATGAGGTAGTCAATCTGGCGCACGTTCCAGGGGTAGACGCCATGGGGGTGGGTGGCGTACTCGGCCAGCAGGAGCGCGGCGTTGAGCGGCTCGAGCAGGGGCGGCACATCGGTCGAGAGCAGACAATGGCCGACGCCCTGGTCGCCATGGACGACCTCGCCCAACCGGATGCACTCGACGAAGTCCCGCGTGTTGCCGCTGCGCCTGTCGCCGGTGTGTGGGTCCAGGCAGAACTGGGCGATCTGGGTGCCCAGGCCGGGCTTCGCCGGGGCGCGGAAAGGCTGGCCGCCGAGCTGATCGTGACGCTCGCGACGGAACTGCGCCACATACTCGGCGACCATCTGCTGCGGGAAGCGCACGCGCTGGGCGGCGAAGTCCACCCGCGCCCCGGCGCGGTCTAGCAGGCCCAGCAGTTCGTCATTCTGGCACAGGATGCCGACCCGTTCGAGGGTCGCCATCACCGCCGTGGCCAGGGGCTCGACATCCTCATCGCGGATCAGGAACTGCTGGAGCATGGCGGCGCCTCCGAGCATGAGATGCAGGCCCTTTCGCCGCGTGCAAAGCGGTTCCTGCGCGGAAGGTCCCGGGGCGAGGGGTGGGAATAGAGGGGACGAAGGGAGACCAACACATGCTCGACTTGCGCGCCTTGACCACCCCGCCCGCCGACTATGACCTTGCCAGCCATCCGCTGCCGCCGCTGCCCCTCGGGCCGACGCTCGAGGACTGGCAGGCCCAGCGCCAGGTGCTGCTGCAGACGTGGCTGGACTACCTCGGCCACGGGCCGGAGGTCGTGCCCCTCGACCCCGTGACCAAGTACAGCGAGGACCTCGGCGCGATCACCCGGACTCTCGTGACCTACCAGGTCGAGGAGGGCTGTCGCGTCTATGCCTACGTGGTGCGGCCCCAGGGCGACGGGCCCTTCCCCGGGGTGGTTGTCTTCCATCCCACGACCGATCAGACGATCCTGCAGCCGGTGGGGCTGGCCGAGCCACCCGAGAAGCACTTCGCCCTGCGCCTGGCCGAGCGGGGCTATGTGACCGTTTCGCCCTGCAACGTCCTCTGGGACTACCGGGGCCGCCCCGGCGCCCACCCCGACTTCGGGGTCTTCACCCGCCTGACCGAAGACGTGCTGCTGGCACGCTACCCGCACTGGACCGGCATGGGGAAGATGCTATGGGACGGGCTGCGAGCGACGGACTATCTGTTGACGCTGCCGGGGGTGGACCCGGAGCGCCTCGGCTGTGTCGGGCACTCGCTGGGGGCCAAGGAAGTCCTGTACGCGATGGCCTTCGATGAGCGCATGAAGGCCGGGGTATCCAGCGAGGGCGGCATCGGACTGCCGTTCACGAACTGGACCGCGCCGTGGTACCTGGGCGAGGGGGTCAAGCAGCGGTCGGACCTGGAGCATCACCAACTGCTCGCGTTGGCGGCGCCGCGGGCGCTGCTGGTGCTGGGCGGAGGCGCCCAGCCACCGGCCCCGGATGCCCGGCGCGGCGCTGCGGACTTCGTCCAGGACTGGAGCTATCTGGAAGCAGCCCGCCCGGCGTACGCGCTGCATGGCCAGGCGCAGAACCTGGGCCTGTTCCTGCACGATGCGGGCCACTGGGTGCCCGAGCCCGCGCAGGAGGCGCTGTACGGGTGGTTTGAGGCGCACCTGGGGACGAGGTGAGCCCCTACCAACTGATCACGAACTCCGCCACCACCCGCCGCACCGCCTCCGTCGCGTCATAGCGCACGTGCAGGAACGGCTTGAAGCCGCTGCCGCTGGCATACGACCACACCACCGGCGTCTTCGCCACCCGCGCGGCGAGGGGCAGGTCGGTCGTCTGCGGCGTGACGCGCGCCTGGCGCTCGGTCCCGAACACCCCGGTCAGCCCCTCCAGCACCACCCCGTACTCCTCCTTGCCCTGGAACAGCCAACTGAGCCGCCGCGGCTCGTCCAACACTACCGTATCGCGGACCGTGATCCGCTCTGGCGCGATCAGGAAGTCGCGCGTGTAGTGCGCCAGGCCCAACTCATCCGGATAGCCAGGGGTGAGCCACAGCCGCACGAAGCCTGTCTGCGTGACCTCGTCCCACCGCACGGTCTGAACCTGCTCGCCCCGGTGCAGCTTCGAGGGGATGGACATCGGGTAGCCGATGTCACCGACCTGGCCCTGGCCGTCTATGAGCAGGCACGAGCGCAGCGCCGTCTGCAGCTTGTAGCCGCCGTCGGGGCTGCACAGCACGGGCACATCATCGAGGTAGAACATGAAGTGGCCGGAAGCGGGGGCGATGCCGAGACGGTCGCAGGCGCAGAGCGAGGCCAGGTAGGAGTTCCAGCCGGAGGCCGGCCCGCACTGGAGAGTTAGGGCCACCCGGCGGGCGTCGTCGCGGTAGTGGACCAGGCCCGAATCCGGATATGTCTGCAGTGGGGGCGGCGGTGCGGGAGGCGTGGCCGCCACGGATGGGTCATAGCTCATCAGACCCGCCACCGCGCTCTGGTAGTATGCGTAGAGCTGTGTGCCGTGGTAGAACTCCCCGGTGTCGAGCTGGAGGAGTTGCTGCTGCAGCCACGCCGCGCGCCCGTCGCGGAACTTGCTCGCCGCCTGGTTGAGGAAGTGCGCGGCCCCGATGAAGCGCGACAGGTCGTTGCCGAAGCGCAGGACCTGGCGCGAGGGGCTCAGCAGGTTGACCATGAAGTCAATGATCGGCCGGAACTGGGGCCGGTCCAGCACGTCCTCGCCGGTCAACGCCAGCAGGGCCTCGCGGTACTGGCTCGTCTCCTCCAGGTACAGGTACTGGTGGTAGTGGGAGCTGAGGGGGATGACGCCATCGCGGGGCATCGCGCCCCACGAGCGCTCGACGCGCGGCAGCACCCACCGGCACCACAGGTCGGCTTCGGGTAGCACGCCCAGCAGATGCAGGGCCGCCACGCCGAAGCCGGCGAGGGACTTCTTGCCGTGGTCCTGGCTGATCGAGCCGCCCCAGTAGTCGCGGTTCAGCAGCGCCAGCTCGAAGAAGATCTGCCCGTGGACGCGGAGCTTGTCCAGCAGCCGCGCCCGCCGCTCCTCGCCCAGTTCGTCACCCAGCGCATGGTACGCCCAGGCGAGCGCCCGCAGGCAGCTCATGGCCCCCATGTCGCCATTGTGGCTGTAGCCCTCCGGGTTGGGGTTGCCCCACGCCGGGCGGCCGATGATCTCGTCCACCGTCGCGAGGGCCTCGTCGAGTGCGTCGGGGATGGCCCCCAGACGCCAGGCAGCGATCCACATGAGCAGATCATCCGCCCCGTGCCCGCGGTGGGCCGACAGCCACTCAAAGGTCCGGCGCAAGGGCTCGCGGTAGAGAGCGTGGGTGGTGTCGAGAGCGGCCCTGAGGCGTTCCCAGTATTCAGGTCTGGCCCATGCGGCGGCGGGGGGAGTGTACGCGCGCCCACGCGGGACTTCGGGCAGCAGCGCGTCCTCCGGCTCCACCTCCAGCACCGCCGACACCCACCGCAGCCCCGACCGGTCGTAGGCCGGCGGGGCCCCGGGGTTCTGGAAGACGTGGGCATTGCTCGCGCTCTGCCGGTCTTCCAGCGAGGGCTGCACGTACTGCTCGGGGCGGTAGGGCGTGAGTTCCACGGTGGTCGGCCCGTCGGCGACGAAGCTGAACTTGCCGCGGAAGCGCTGGTGCGCGATGTCTTCCAGCGACACGCGCTCGAAGAACCACAGGCCGATCCGGCGGCCATTGAGCGCGACCCAGTAGGCAGGCACCAGCGGGATGGCGCCGAAGTTGATCGAGAAGTCCCACGGCCCGGTGCGCTCGTGCTCGTTGTGGTACTTGCTCAGCGTCTCGTAGAGCTGCTCCCAGTCGAAGTCCCGGGCGTCCATGACGACCGAGAACAGGTAGAGACCGGGCGCGGCGTCCAGGCAGAAGGAGATCGTCTCGCCCACGGTGAGCGGGAGGGACGTCAGGCCGTCTACGGTGCAGACGGCGTGGTCGAGGCCGATCGGGTCCATTCGAGGCATCCTGTGTGGCGTGATGGGCGGGGAGTTCGCCAGGCGCCCAGAGCCGCCCTGCCGCCACAGGAGAGTTCGGGGGAGATGCCGAAGGGAGAGGCGGCAAGGGCGAGTGTGCGACAGGTTGAGTCGCGCCTCCGGCGCTCAGACCGAACGGCCCCAAGAGGAGGGAAGGGGCCGCCGGTGTGACGGGGGCTTCCGCCCCCGCCTAGACTGAGCCGGCCCTCCGGGCCTCAACGACAGCGGCCCCCGAGGCCTCGCGGGTCCCCCATCTGGTGAGGACGGCGGGACCATCGGCATCGGAGTGGCGGTCGGTTCGGGGGGGGCCGTCAGCGCCGGAGGCGCGACTCAACATAGGCGGGGGCGGAAGCCCCCGTCACAGCGGCGTCCTCCCCTCCCCGTGGTGCGGGAGCCCCGGAGGGGCGACTCAACGATCCGTTGCCTCATCTGTAATGAACCGCCGCTGTCAGGGCACTCTACTACAGAAGCTCTGCCTCGGCGGCCCACGCTCGGCAATCTTCCTTCAGCATTCACAGGTCATTGATGCCCAACTCGGCACAGGATGCGAACATGGTCAGGCAAGTGCTGCGCGGCAACCGAAGCGCGTATGCCGACCTGGTGGAAGCACACCAGGGACGCGCCCTGGCCTGCGCCCACCACCTGTGCGGAGACTTCGAGACGGCCCAGGACATCGCCCAGGAGGCGTTCGTCCAGGCGTACCGGTCGCTGCACAACCTGCATGACCCGGCGGCCTTCGGCGCGTGGCTGCATGGCATCGTGCGCAACCTGTGCCGCAAGCATCTGGCCAAGCAGCCGCCGCCGATGGCGTCGGTGGAGCAGGACCCGGTGCCCGAGCCGGCCGCGCCGCCCGACCGAACCGTCGAGATGGACTCGCTGCTGCAGACGTTGCCGCTGGCGGACCGGGAGATCCTGGCCGCGCGGTACCTGCAGGAGCTGGACTACGAGGAGATCGCCCGGATGCTGGGGATCAGCGTGAACAACGTGCGGGTGCGCTGCTTCCGTGCGCGGCAGGCGTTGCGGGCGGCGCTGGCGGGGCAAGGAGGTGGGCTCGATGGCTGACTGCGAGCAGTGGCGCGAGGCCATCTCGGCCTGGTTGGACGGGCAGTGCAGCCCGCAGGAAGAGAAGGAGGTGCAGGCTCATCTGGACGCATGCCCGGCCTGCCGCGCGTGGGCGGAGCAGGTCGAGGCCGACCGGCGATCATTCATCAGCAGTCTCATGGGCCGCCAGGCAGACATCTCTCAGGATGTGATGAGGAGAGTGAGTGAGATGTCTGTGGAACCGAAGGAAGTCGCTGTACCGCGCCGCCGCCCGTCGTTCGGGCTGGTGGAGCTGCTTGTGGTCCTGGGCATTTGCGGGGTTCTGGCCGCGGTCTTGTTCCCGGTGTTCTCCAAGGCGCGCGAGAAGGCGCGGCAGCCAAGCTGCCTGTCGAATGTCAGGCAGTTGGCGCTGGCGACGCTGCAGTATGCGCACGACTACGATGACGTGCTGCCACCGGCGGAGAACTGGGCGGAGCTGATCCAGCGCTACCACGGCAACACGCAGATCCTGCACTGCCCGAGCGCCATCGGCAGCACGGGCGACAGCTACGCGCTGGTGTCGCGCTGGGGTGGGATGCCGCTGAAGTCCATCACCGACCCGGGCAACACGATCATCATCTACGAGGCTGAGAACGGCCAGCCCGCGTACCGTCACAACGAGGGCATGAACGTCGGCTACGCCGACGGGCATGGGAAGTGGATCAAGAAGCTGCCGAGTGATGTCGCGCCCATCACGGCCATCGCCCCCGGCGCACCGGACAACAACTACGGCCTGCGCCGGCGCGTGAGGCTGGCCTATGACGCCTCGTGTGAGGTGTGGGTCAGGAGCCTGCAGAGCGCCGTCGTCGCCGCCGAGCAGACCTTCTACGACCGTGGGGGCTTCGTGCTGCACTCCGCGCTCGAGCAGGGCGGGGTGAACGCAGGGCAGGAGCTGCACCGCTCGGCCCGCGTCGAGGGCAAGGTCCCGACCGCCGAAGTCGGAGCGACGATCAACGCGCTGGCGGCGCTGGGCTATGTGGCGCGGCGCGAGATCAGTGGGGCGGACATGACCGACCAATATGTGACCGGGAGCCGGGCCGTGACGCAGACCGAGGAGGAGCTGGGGCAGGTGCAACATCGCGAGGCGGTGGCGCGGACGGCCCAGAAGCCCGCGCTGCAGGAGCAGACGCGCGCCGTCCGGCAGCAACTCGGGGCCGCGCAGGATGCGCTGTTCGGCGTGGAACGTGAGGTGGCGCTGGCGACGATCACGGCGACGCTCATCGAGCGCGGGCCGCAGGCGGCTGTATCGGCCGGGCAGATCGGCCGGGCCTGGAGCAGCTTCGTTCATACGGCGGGGCACGTCGGTGTTGTGCTGGTGTGGGTGGGGCTGTACGGGCTGTTCCTGACGCCGGTGGTGGTCGTGGTATGGGTCTGGCGGAAGCGTCGGGCGTCGTAGCTTCACATCAGACAGAGTCGCGGGGCCCCGTCCGCCTACGCGCTGCGCGCTACGGCGGACACCCCGCGACTCCTGCCTCTTGCCTCTTCCGTCTTCGTTCTTCAGTCTTCTCTCTTCCCTCTTCACCTGATCCTTCCGCCATGCGCCTGGACGGCCGGTTGCACCCCCTGGTAGTCATACCCGATGAAGATGGGCTTCGGCTCCAGCGTGACGGTGCGGATGTCGCCGATGGCGATGGCGCGGCGCCAGGCGGCCGGGTCGGCGCCCAGGAGAATGGCAGGCCGGCCCCGCAGTGTCGGGGCGGTCATGTCGGTATCCGCCCAGAAGTCGTACGTGTTGCGGCGCCAGCCCAGGTAGCTGGCCGCGCAGTAGACGCTCGGATGGTCCGGGAGATAGAAGGCCATCTGGCTGGCGGTCAGGTAGGTCTTGGCGATGATGAGCGGCTCGCGGCCGGTCTCGGCGCGGACCTGCTGCCGCAGTTGGTCTACCTGCGCCGCCATCTGGTGTGCCCCCCAGAAGCGCTCGAGGGGCATGGCCCGGCCGATCACCGGGAGCTGCGCCATCTGGATCGGGCAGGAGGTGACGAGATAGGCGAACACGCCGAACCCGAGGCTCCACTTCCAGGCGCGCCGGAGGAGGGGCGTCCAGGCCCCGGCGCGGCAGGCCTGCGCGGTGTACAGCCCCGCTAGCACCGCCAGGGGCGGATAGCCCGCCAGCGCCCAGTTCCCCTCCGAGCGCGTCGCGGCCGTCGCCGCCAGGAAGAAGAGAATGATGACACCGGCGCTGCACAGCAGAAGCAGGTGCGTGTCCCAGGCCTCCGCGTCCTGCCGGCGGCGACGCCACGCGGCGGCGAGACCCGCGGCGATCAGCACCGCCGCCGCGGGCCCGACAAGCGCGATCTGCGCACCGATGTAGCTCAGCGGCCATTCGGGACTCCACTGACGCTTCGCGGTGTCGGTCGGTGTGTTCATGTGGCCGCGCAAGTAGGTGATCGTGGGCCAGCCCTCCTGCTGGTTCCAGACCCAGATCGGGGCGATGGCCGCAACGAAGATGATGATGCTCAGGGCCAGGCCCACCCACAGGCGGGCGTCCCACCGGAACGTGCGCCGCTGCAGGAGCGAGTACAGCACCAGCCCTGGCACCAGCAGGACGATCGTGTACTTGAGCAGGAAGCCCAGCCCCAGCGCCAGCCCGAGCACTGCCCACCAGCCCAGCGGGAACCCGCCCGCCCGGTGGGCGCGGACGATCAGCCACAGCGCGAACGTCGCCCCCAGCCAACAGGCGATGTACAGGGGGTCATAGGTAATGAGCACGGACCACAGGGCGGTCAGCGGGAACAGCAGGAAGAGGGCCGCCGAGAAGAAGCCGGCGCGCTCGTCGCCCGAGACGCGGAGGGCCATCCGCCCCACCAGCAGGGCGGTCACCGCCATGGCGATGGGCGCCGGGAAGCGCAGGCCCCACTCGACATCGCCAAACAGCGCCTGCGCCGCCGCCACGACCGCCGCGATGCCGGGCCCCGAGTAGTGATACGAGAGCTGTAGCCGCCGGGCGCACTCCCAGTAGTTGGCCTCATCGCCCAGCAGGTCCGCCTGCAGGAAGAAGCGCAGGTTGACCAGGCGCCAGACCAGCCACAGGGCGACCATGAGCAGCGTCAGCCGCCACGTCGCCCAGGCGCAGGCCGGCGGGGGCTGGGGGTCTCCATGGGGTGACAGGGGCGGGCTGTCGGTCATCGAGGGTGGCAGTCCTTGGGCAGGGATGAGAGGCGGTCGCCTCGCCCTGGAGTATACCATAGGCGGCGGGCCGAACGGCAGGTCGTTGCCCCATCAGCGGCGAACGACGCGACCTCAGGGGGGTACGGAGGCCACATGACCCTGAAGCTGATTTCCTGCAACGTGTTCCAGCGCGAGGTGTGCCACTGCGCGGCGCACTCACCCCATGTCCTGGACATCGAGTTCGTCGAGCTGGGCGAGCACATCCACCCCGAGAAGCTGCGCGAGACGATCCAGGCAGCCATTGACCGCGCGGGCGACAGCGGGCGGCCCTATGACGCCATCCTGCTGCTATTTGGCCTGTGCGGCAACGCCGGCGTCGGCCTGCAGGCCCGCGCCATCCCGCTGGTCATGCCCCGGGCGCACGACTGCTGCACCGTGCTGCTCGGCTCGCGCGAGGTCTTCCGCGAGCACTTCGGCGACGCGCCCAGCACACCGTTCTCCTCCAGCGGCTACATGGAGCGCGGCGAGTACTTCCTGCGCGTCGAGGAGGGCGAGGCGCAGATCCACTACGGCGACGCCTACGCCGAGTACGTGGAGAAATATGGTGAGGAGAACGCGAAGTACATCTGGGAGCAGATGCACCCGGTCGGCCATGGCGACGAGAACCGCGCCGTGTTCATCGAGATCCCGGAGTTCGCCCACCTGGGCTACCTCGAGCGCTTCCGGGAGAAGTGCGCCGAGGTTGGGCGGACCTGCGTCGAGCTGCCCGGCAGCCTGCACCTGATCCAGGCGCTGCTGGCCGGTGACTGGGACGAGGCCGAGTTCCTCATCGTCCCGCCGGACCGCCAGACGGTCGGCGTCTACGACTGGAACGAGATCATCCGGTGTCAGCCGGTGTAGGCGCTGCCGTCGTGTAGGGCGGGGGCTTGTACCCCGCCCATCCGTTCGGGTAGCGCCATATGGGCGGGGTACAAGCCCCCTGAGATCGCGAGCGATCTCTATGCCCTACAGAGGGGTGTCCTCCATGGCCAGTTTCGCCCGCGACTGCCGGTTGCTGCGCCATGTCCCCGTGCCGATGCGCGACGGCGTCGCCCTGGCCACGACCGTCTACCTGCCCGAGGCTGAGGGCGCTTACCCGACCGTGCTCGTACGGACGGCCTACAACCGCGTGCCGATGCAGGGGGTGGAGTACGCCCGGCGGGGGATGGCCTTCGTCGTGCAGGATGTGCGCGGGCGCTATGGCTCGGGCGGGGACTTCTACCCCTTCATCCACGAGGCGCAAGACGGCGAGGACACGCTCAACTGGCTGGTGGCCCAGCCGTGGTGCAACGGCCGGGTGGGCATGTTCGGCGACTCGTACCTGGCGGCCACGCAGTTCTACGCCGCCAACACCGGCCATCCCGCGCTGGTGGCGCTCACCCCCCGCTTCATGGCCGGCGACTGTTTCAAGCGCGCGTACTACTGCGACGGGGCCTTCAGCCTCGGCCTGACCTGGAGCTGGCTCACCTTCGAGTGCTCCGCCCGCACGTCGGAGGCAGCGCTCATGCCTCTGTACGATGTGCGGGGGTTGCTCGAATCGCTGCCACTGCTCGACCTGGACGAGCGCAGCGGCGCGGGCGTCGTACCGTGGTGGCGTGACTACGCGGGTCACACGCGGTATGACGAGCAGTGGGAGCCGCTGAATGTCCGCCAGGACTTCGCGAACGTGCGGGCGCCGACGCTGCTCATTGGTGGCTGGTATGACTACTACGCGGGGGAGACGCTCCGCAACTTCGCGGCCCTGCGCGCGGCCGCGCCGACGCCGGAGCTGCGCGACAGCCACCGGGTGCTCGTCGGTCCGTGGACGCATGGCGTGAGCAGCGTCACGACCCTCGGCGAGTTGGACTTCGGCCCGGCGGCGCTGACGGAGAACGAGGCGACGAGACGCTGGCTGGAAGGGCTGCTGCACGGCAAGTCGCCGGCGGACGTGCAGCCCGCCCCCCTCCGGCTCTTCGTCATGGGCCGAAACGAGTGGCGCGACGAAGGGGAATGGCCGATGGCGCGGACGCGGGTCCAGGACTGGCACCTGCGCGCCGGTGGACGACTGACGCGCGAGGCGCCCGGCGACGAGCCGCCGGATGAGTATGACTATGACCCCGCCGACCCGGCGCCCACGCGCGGCGGCAACCACTCGATCGGGCCGTACAACCCCGGCCTGTACGAGATGGCGCCGCCGGGACCGTACGACCAGCGCGCCGTTGAGGCGCGGGCGGACGTGCTGACCTACACGTCAGAGGTGCTGGAGGAGGACCTGGAGGTCACGGGAACGGTGACGATGACGCTGTTCGCCGCGTCATCGGCGCCGGACACGGACTTCGTGGCGCGACTGTGCGACGTCTACCCCGACGGCCGCTCGATCAACATCACCGAGGGCGTGATCCGCGCGCGCTTCCGCGAGGACCTCTGGGGCGCACCGCGTCTGATGGAACCCGGGACAGTCGTCGAGTTCACGATTGGTCTCGATGCCACGAGCAACGTCTTCCTGGCCGGCCACCGCATCCGTCTCGCCATCACCAGCAGCAACTTCCCGCTGTGGGACCGCAACCTCAACACCGGCGGCGATCAAGTGACGGAGACACTGTGGCAGGTGGCGCACCAGACGGTCTGCCACAACGCCACGCGCCCGTCGCGGGTGAGGCTACCGGTACTCCCCGCGCGCTAGCGGCGTGGCGTCTACCGAATCGAGAACCCCGCCGTCACCACCGCCACAATCTCCTTGTCAAGCGTGCTCGTGTCGTAGGTTCCCTCGGCGCTCTCGGAGGTGGTGTAGGCCGGAATGATGCGCATGACGCCCATCTGGGCATAGCGCACCCCGGCCACGCGGCAGCCGCTATTGCGGGCAACCTGGTCGGCGCGCTGCCGCGCATCCTTGGCCGCCTCGGCCAGCATCTCCACCTTCAGCTCTCCCAGCTTCGTGTACAGGTACTCCGGGGCCAGCGACTCGATCTCCACGCCACCGCCCATCAGGTCGGTCGCGCTGCGAGCGAGCTTGTCCACCAACTCGACCTGCTGGGACTGCACGACGACTTCTTGCGTCAGGCGGTAGCCGGTGACCGGGCGGTAGACCGAGTTCTCATAGTCGGCCTGTCCCTTGGGCAGCGGCGCATAGAAGGTCTGCGTCTCGGTCGGCGACAGCGTTACCTCCTCGGCCTTCAGTCCGTGCTTGAGCAGGTACTCCTGGGTCTTCTGCACCCCGGCGCGGAGCGTCTTGTACGCCTGATCCATCTTGGCGTCACGCGCCGCGATGCGCGCGTGCCACGTGATCAGGTCGGAGCGAATGATCTTGCGGGCCGACCCGGTGATGCGGATGCTGTCATCGCGCGTCTTGATGCGCACGATCCCCTGCGTCACCACCACCGTGCAGGCAACGAGGGCGACCCCCACGACCCCGGCCACAATGATCGGGCTATAGCGTGAGACGTCCATCGGCGTGCCTCCTGTCGGCTGAGTGGGTCTGGTCTACGGCACCACGACCGCTGCCCCACTGCCGTCCCCGTCCAGCGGCTTGGCCACGTCCTCGAACACGTTCTTGCGCAGCACCGTCCCGGTCGCCGTCTTGCCGACGCGGATGCCCGTGCCGGAGTGCTTGATCGTGCAGCCCTCCACCAGCGTGTCCACCGTGTTCCCCTCGACGCGGATGTAGGAGTCGCTGTGCAGCACGTTGCGTCGGAAGACATTGCCGCGCGCTAGCGGGCCGGGGTACTGCTCGTTGCTGTTGCTTGTCGCGATGCCGAAAAAGGCCGGGCCCCAGATGCGCGCCCCGTAGCCGCTGCCCTCGGTCAGCTCGTTGTCGAGGAACTGGCTGGTCCAGGCCGGCTGCCAGCCCCAACCGTGCGGGTTCAGGCCCCAGGTGAAGAAGCCGTCAATGCGCGCGCCCTTGTTGCCGGCCACGATCACGTCGGCCGCCGACCCGTAGAGCTGCATGGCCCCGCCATCGGTGAAGGTGTTGCTGACGAAGAGGTTGCGCCCGCGGTAGGGCACGATGGAGAAGACGGACGTGTCATCGGGCGGCACGATCCACGGGCGGTCCACCTCCCAGCTGCGCCCCGCATTCGCCGTGACGAAGCGGACCTGCCCCGCGCCTGTGCCGTCGAGGATGTAGACGGCCGCCCCGCGGTAGTCCGTGTGCGGCGTAGGCGCATAGTCCTTGAAGACCGGGTCGGCGGCCAGCGTCAGCTTCGTCCCGTCGGCGGTCGCTTTGCCGAAGTAGGCCCCGCCGCCGGCGTCGAAGGTCATGATCTCCCGGTCGCCACCGTAGACATGCTGGACGCTGTTGTGCGCCACGTAGACATCGCGCGAGAAGTTGTTCCAGTAGGTCGTGGAGCTGCAGCATACGCCCTCGATGCGGTTGCGCTCGAAGATCATGCCTAGCAGGTTCTCGCAGCCGAACATGTGGCCGCGCAGCAGGCAGTCGCTGATGACGCCGTAGTACGGACCCTTCCCGGCGGCGAAGCCCCATGGGCCGGTGACGATCACGCGCCCCTCGCCGAAGCCGGCTGTGCGGCAGTAGAGGTCGCAGTCGGTCACGCGGAAGTTGCGGCCCTGCAGGTGGATGGCCGCCAGCGGCTCCTTCGTGGACTTCTTGGTGGTGTGGCGCGAGGCATCGGGCACGGCCCGGATCAGCACACGTCGCAGGCGCAGGCGCTCCGAAGCCGGCGTGTCGCTGATGACGCGGCGGTAGTTGAAGCAGAAGATCGCGAGGTCCTCGACGCCGAAGTCCGTGCCGCTGATCCACGACTCCGGCGGCGTCTCGGTGTTCTTGATGTAGAGCGTGGTGAGGCCCATGCCCGCGCCGCGCAGGACCGTGCCCGGCGGAATCTCCAGCGGCGCGGTGAGGTCATGCGTCCCGCGCGGCAGTTGCACGATACCGCCACCGTTCTGCTGGGCCTGCGCGAGGGCCTCGCGGAGGGCCTGTTCGACGTTCGGCTTCTCCCCCTCCAGCTTGACCGGGAAGACGTCCTGCTTCCAGGCCACCGGTGGGATCACGCTGATCTTGCCGGCCGACTGCCATGCCAGGCGGCCGCCCCGGCCGTTGTGGACGAAGACCTCGTACGCGCCGGGCTTGACGGTCGCCGGGACAGCGGCCCCCACCGCCCAGCACGTGTTCTCACTGATCTTCAGCGCGAGCGCCTTGCCGTCGGCGCCCTGGAGCACAAGCTGCGCGCCGGGCGCCATCCCCAGGCACTTGCCGAAGGCGCGCAGCCAGCCCCCCGGCGTCGCGCGCTGTCCCTCGTCGCCCTGCAGCCACCACGGCTGCGGCGCATTCACCAGCCAGGGTTCCGACACCTCGGCGCCCTGGCGCACGCGCACGGTGTACACCCCGGCCTTCCAGTCCGCCGGCACGGCCGCCTTGACGCACTGCCGGCTTGCCTGCAGGGGCTTGACGGGGGTCCACTTGCTGACCGCGAGGCGGGACGCCGGTGGGGCCTGCGCCGGGGCGTCGTCGAGACGGGCCGCTTCGACGGTGGCCCCGTCGGCGAAGCCATCGCCGAGCAGCATCACCGTCTCGTCCGGGCCGACCGGGTCGGAGGCCCAGAAGATGGCGGGCTTGGCGGACGCGAGGGTGCTCAGGCAGAGGTACAACAGCAGGACTGCGGGTGTGGGGCGCACTGGGTCACTCCTGTCTGGGCGGGGTGGACGCTAGCTCTGCAGGAGGGCGGTCTCCTTCGTCAGCCTCTCTAGCTCCTCCAGCGGGCAGACACCATGCGCCTCGCACGGGGCCGGGCCCAGCCCCGCCAGTCTCTTGCGGAGGTCCTTCAGCGCCTGCTTCCGCGAGGCGCCGGGCTTGATGAGCTTCTGCTTCTCGAGCAGGGCCTCAAAGTCCGCGTCGAACTGCTTCGCCCGTTCGGACACCGTGGGGGCGTGTCGCGTGATGATGGTGTGCTGGAAGCCGCGGCCTTCGGACGGCGTGACCGTCTCGGCGACGAACCAGTCGCCGGCGATCAGCGTGTTCCCCGGGTAGATTTTGTCCGAGACGATGACACGACAGAAGTCCTTGCCGAGGTCAGGGTTCTTGGCCACGAACTGTCTCATGTGCACGACGAACTCGATCAGCACCTTGATGCGCGTGCGTTCACTGCACTTGAACGCCTCGGCCTTCAGAGTCCCCTGGCGCTGGTCGCTGTCCTTGGCGGAGACCGGCGCGGACCCGTGCCGGGCCTCGGGGTGGAGGATGAGGTCGCAGCCCCCCTCGTGCACGTGCTTCTCCGTCCAGACTCGCTCGCGTCGGAAGCGCGCGCGGAGCCAGTCGGACGAACGTCGGCTCAAGCCGTCGCGGCAGCGCCAGATCCTGTCGCTGCTGGGGGCGTTCGGGAGGCTGAGGGTGCCAAACGGCGCCTCGTGCCGGATGCGTACACCCCTGGCGACACCACCCTCCTGCGTCGCGCACCGGGCCCCCTGGCGCTGCTCGGCGCTCTTGTTGTGCCGGAAAATGGCCACAAGGTGCTCGATGAGCATCAGCGTGCGGTCCTCGGGCTCCGGCGCGCACAGGACGGGCAGCGCGGTCTGCGTGCCCTGGTACAGCGCCACGGCGTCCTGGATTTCCGCCATCGTCAGCTTGGCCTGCAGCGCGGACCTCAGCTTCTCGCGCTGGTCGTCGGGCAAGGCCAGAGCGGGGGCTGTCCCACTCCCCGCGGCCGCCGTGTCGGCCGCAGTCTCGCAGCGGGCCACAGGCTCCTCGGAGATGGTCAGCGCCTGCAGCCGATCCGCCATGCCGGGCGGCAGGGCGCCAAAGGACAGGGGCAGCACAGGAGTGCCCAGGGCCATGGCATAGCCGATCTCCTGGTGCACCCACGGGCGCCCGTCCGACCCCGGCGTGAGGATCGGCAGGAACACGTGCGCGAAGGAGATCATGTCCCGCAGCTCATCGGAGAAGGACGCGCCGGGGAGGACCAGGGGGTCCCACATCGGGATGCCCCCAATCTCCCGGAGGTGCTCCTCCACGATCTCGGCAATCACCCGGTCGTCGTGGGAGTAGCTGATGAACACGCGGTAGGGGGCATGTGCTTCGGCCATGTCGGTTCCTCCGGGACGCGCGATGGGGGTATAGGTTCGCCCCAGGGCGAGGTACACCTGCCGGCCGAGGCGAGCCACGAGGAGGCCCGAGGGGCGGCTAGCGCGGCGGCGGGAGGATCAGCGCCTCGCCCACGCCCTCGCCGTCGTAGGCCTTGGCTACATCCTCGAACTGGTTGCCGCGCAGCAGCACGTTGGTCGGGCCCTTGCCGATCAGGACCCCCTGCTCGCTGTGCCGCACAGTGCAGTGCTCGACCACGGCGCCATCCACCGTGCCGCCCAGACGCAGGCGGGCGTTGTTGTGGCAGATGTTGCGGCGGAATACCATGGCCCGGGCCAGCGGCCCGGCATACTTGTCGTTGTTGTTGCTGGTGAAGGCCCCGATGAAGGCGGAGCGGCCTCCGTAGCCGTTGCCCTCGAGGATCTCGTTGTCCAGGAACTGGCAATTGAGGCACGGCTGCCAGCCCCAGTCGTGGGGGTTGAGGCCCCAGGCGAAGAAGCCGTCCATCCGCGCGCCCTTGTTGCCGGCGACGATGGTGTCGAGCCCCGAGCCGTAGAGCTGGAACGCCCCGCCGTCCTCGAAGGTGTTGCCGATGAACAGGTTCCGCCCGCGGTGCGGCACGATGGAAAGCAGCGACGTGTCATCGGGCGCGATGTCCCAGGCCCGGTCCACGTCCCACTCGCGCCCCGCGTTCCTGGTCACCCAGCGCCACTGCCCGGCGCCGGTGCCGTCGAGGATGACGCAGGCCGCGCCGGCCCAGTCGGTGTGACGGCCCGGCGGGGCGTAGTCCTTGAAGGTGGGGTCGGCCGCCAGCGTCAGGTGCGTGCCCGAGACGGCAGCGACCTGGCCGAAGTACGCCCCGCCGCCAGCGTCCAGCGTCATCATCTCGCGGTCGGCGCCGTACATGTGCTGCAGGCGGTTGCGCGCGTAGTAGATGTGGCAGCAGGCGTTGGTCCAGAAGGTGTGGATATCGTTGCCGATGGCCAGCAGGTCGTTGCCCGCGATGAGGTTGTCCTCGAAGATCAGCCGGTCGGCGTTCTCGATGCTGTAGCCGCGCCCACCGTACAGCAGCGTGTTGCGGGCGATGACACCGTACTTGGCCCGCAGGCCGGAGAAGGCATAGTTGCTCGCATAGATGTCGCAGTCGGTGACGGAGAAGTTGCGCCCACGCAACTGGACCGCGGCCCCGCACTTGCGGTGGGTGGCCGGCGTCTGCTTGCCCCGGTACGGGATGCCGGGCTCCTCGAACATGAAGTAAACGTTGGCGCGAATGCGAACGCGGCGGAGGAACGTGCCGACCGAGGTGTCCTCATCCTCGACCACGTTGCGGTGGTTCTGGCAGTACAGCGACAGGTTCTCCAGGCCGAACTTCGGGCCGTGGATGAGCGCTTGGGGCGGCTGGTCGAGGTCCGGCCAGTAGAGGTTGACCAGTGCCATGTCCTCGCCGCGCAGGATGGTGCCGGGCGGCAGCTTCAGCTCGCCCTTGATCTGGTAGCGCCCGCGAGGGAAGTAGACGACCCCGCCGCCGTTCGCCTCGGCCTGGGCCAGGGCGGCGCGTACGGCGGCGTCGCTGTCGTCACCGAAGTCGCGGACGTTGAAGATGTCGGGCTTCCACTGCTCGGGCGCGGTGAGGGTGATCTTGCCCAGCGAGTACGTGCCTGCCTTGCCGCCCCAGCCGTTGTAGAGGACGACCTCGTACTCGCGCGCAGCCAGGAACTTGCTGTCCAGCTTCACCGCAACGGTCCAGGGGTCGAGCTTGCGCACCGGCAGCCCCACCTGCGCCCCCAGCGCCCGCAGGCCGATGCTGGAACGCTCCGACATGCTCAGGCAGACGCCGAAGCAACGGAGCCAGCCGCCGAGCGAGGCCGTCTCTCCCCCATCGCCCTGCCACCACCAGACCTCGCAACCGTTGAGGAAATGGGCGGCAGAGGTCTGCCCGTCGCTGCTGACGCGGCAGGCGTATATGCCTTTGGGGAAGTCGGCGGGGACGACGAACTTGAGGTTGTGGGCGCTAACCTGCAGCGCCGGCACGCGCGTCCAGCGCTCGACGGTGTCACGCACGCCCTCGGCCTTGTTCTGGACGCAGCCCACTTCGACCACAGGGCTGTTCCCGAAGCCCCCGCCCATCAGCAGGCAGGTCTCATCCGGGCCGACCGGAGAGGAGGCCCAGAAGATGACGGGCGCAGCCAGCGCCGCGTTGACGCTCAACAGCATCCCAGCGCCCAGGAGCCATCGCATCGCTTTCCCTCCATCCCGTCGTTCCCGATTCCCGCCGTCAGTGCTTCGCCCAGTCCAGCTTCATCTGCTCCCGCGCCCCGACGGCCTGCTGGATGGGCCACGAGGCCCGCAGCTCATCCTGGTAGGGCCCGATCTGGTCCATGGGGATCGGCTTGAAGCCCAGCTTGAGGGCCGGGGAGTCGGGGTGGAGGCGGTAGTTGTCCGCGGCGCGATCCACGAAGTGCGGGTCGGCGATGACCGAGTGCGTGTCCAGGCCCAGCGCCTGCCATGCCTCCCATTCGCTCATCACGTCGGCCTCGCGCAGCTCCACGTCATCCACCCAGATCGTGCCCGTCCCTTGCGACACGTCAAGGCGGATGCAGATCTTGCTCATGCCTTCGTGGTAGTCGCTGTCGCCCGGTGCGGGGAAGCGGAAGGTGCACTCCACACGCTGCCACTCCGGCCGGGCCTTGACGCCGGTGTGCCTGGCCCAGAAGTACTTCCCGGCTTCATACGCCTGGGGCATGATCGCGCACGAGGTGGGCTCGTCCGCGCGGAAGCTCGCGGCCAGGCGGTACGTCTGGCCGGGCTTCATCGGGATGTCCTGGCTGTTGAAGTTGACGACGAGCCTCTGCCCGCTGGCGTCCGTCACGGTGCCGTCGCCCACGATCTTCAGGGACTGCTTGCCCGACAGGTGCTGTGTCACGTCGAGCCCTGCCTGCGAGTTGTTGGGTCGCACGCCCCAGTGCCAGCCCTCGGGCAGCTTGCCCGGCTCGCCGGCCTCGAAATCGGGACTGGGGGCGAGGTTCGGGCCGCTCACACTCCGGGTGCGCGTCACGCTGGTGCGGAGCGGCTGGCCCTCGCTCCAGATGAGGTTGTAGTCGGACTCGGTCTGGTCGAAGGGCAGGTTGGCGTGTGCGTACAGCCGGACCGCCGGCCCGCGGTAGGCCACGATGTTGCGCACGAACTTGTTGCCGGCCATCTGCCAGGCGTCATCCAGGCTCTTGGTCAAGGCCTCGTAGCCGGGGTACTTCAGATACGCGGCGGTGCCGTGGAACTTGTTCCACGCCTCGGTCATCATGGGGACCGGGTGGCCGCCCTTCACATAGCCGCTGTACTGCATCTCGTTGTCGCGGCCGTCCACAAGAATGTTGTTCTCGATGACGTTGTCGCGCCCGCCGTGAACGTGGACGCCGCCGAGGATCGTGCGGACGATGACATTGCCGTAGACGTGGACGCCGCAGGTGCCGTCATCGAGATACACGCCCCAGTTCATGTGCGGGCTGACCCACTGGCCGTTCTCCTGGCCGAAGCCCACGATGTCGTGCAGGTAGTTGTAGCGGATCTCCGTCCCGCGCTTGCTCCAGTCCACCTGCCACGAGTAGATGGCGCCACAGTCGGCGGTCTCGAGGTTGCAGTGACGGATCTCGTTGTACTCCAGCACGTGGTCGCTGCCGCCCCACACAATGCCGAAGCGCGGGCAGTCGTGGATGAGATTGTGCGAGGCGCGGTTGCCGACGCCGTTGCACGACACGCCCACGCCCTGCTTGTAGTACACCCCGGTGTGATGCAGGTAGTTGTTGTCGGCGACGTTCCCGGCGAGTTCGAGCGTGTCGCGGTTGCCACCGTTGAGGCTGATGGCGTCGCGGCCCACGTCGTGGATGTCGCAGCCCACGATGCTGTTGCCGTGGCCGCCGCTGATGCTGACGCCCGAGCCGTTGTAGTCGCCCACATTGCGGATGACGCTGGCCTCCAGGCGGCAGTCGTTGGTGTCACGCATGGCGACCGCCGTGCCCTCGGCGCACTCGAAGGTGAAGCCGCGGAACGTCACGTACGAGGCCCCGTCCTTCAGCTCCAGGATGGTGCGCAGCACCGGGGCGCAGACGGTCATCGTGGTCGGGTCCGCGCCGTCGGGCGGCCAGAAGTACAGCGTGCCAGTGGTCTTGTCGAGGTACCACTCACCGGGGGCGTCCAGCTCCTCGAAGAGGTTCTGGACCCAGTAGCGGTCGCCGGGCCGGATGGGATAGGAGGCGTCGGACGTGAGCGTGAGCGTGCGCTGCTCGCGGTCGAGGGACTTGATGCGGATGATGTTGTTCCACCAGTTGTAGCGCGGGAACACCATCACCTCGCCCTCCTCGGGATGGGCCCAGGTGCGCGCGTCGGCTTCCTTGTAGTGGAGCACGTTCCTGGGCTCGCCCTCGATGTTGACGTACATGGGCACAGGCTTGCCGTCCGCGTACGCCCAGCCGCCCGTCACGGGATGATCGAAGTCGTGGTTGGGGTAGCGCGCCAGGTCCATGCGCTTGCCGTTGCACAGGAGCTGCCTGAAGTAGACGCCCTGCAGGCCGTGCGCGGCCATGTCGGCCTTCAAGATCTTGCCCTGGTAGGGCGTGAAGCCAGCGATGGTCTTGCCGCCGATGAGGATGGGCTGCTCGCCGGGGATAGCCCGCCAGACCACCGGGGTCTGCCGGCTCCCGGAGTCCTCGGCGGTGAGGGACAGCGTGGCGGCCAGGGGGTACAGGCCGCCACGCACGTACACGGTCACCGGACCGTTGGCCTTGAGCCGGCGCACCTCATCGCGCGCCCGGGCGAGGGTCGCGAAGGGCCCGTCCGTGCCGGCGGCGTTCGCATCCGGCAGCGCCCCCGACCAGGCGTCGTTGCCGCGTGGCGAGACAAACAGCGTCACCGGGGCGGCCAGCGCCCCGGTGACCGTCAGCGCCGCCACAATCGTGTAGACGAGCCACTTCACGGTCATCGCCTCCCGAACGTGCGGTGTGGTGCCCGCTACAGCCGGTACGCCGCCTCCACCTTCGCAATCGCCAGGCCCACGTCCCGGGCATCGTCGTCGGTGAAGCTCTCGTGCACCGAGGTGCGCATGAGGTTCAGGTCCGCCTGCTTGGCGTTGGGGCAGCAGTTCTCGTAGTCCACATTCCCCTGCTTCTCCCACAGCGGGCAGCACCACGGGCAGTCCGTGTTGCCGTAGGCCTTGTGCTGCAGCGTGTAGGGGTTCAGCATCGCCAGCGCGCCGTAGTTGGGTGCGACGCCGACGCCCTCGGCCCCGACGGCCTCACAGAACTTCGCCTTGTCCACGCTCATGCGGTCGGCGTGGTAGCGCAGGAAGATGAACCAGTAGGCGCTCTTGGCGCCCTCGATGACCTTGCCCATCTGCACGCCTTCGGTCCCCTGCTCGATGAGGGTCTCCTCGATGATCTGCGCGCAGCGGCGGCGGACGGCGACGATCTCGGGCAGCTTCTGGAGCTGCACGCGCCCGATGGCCGCGCCCAGCTCGGTCATGCGGTAGTTGATGCCCACGAACATGTTGCCCGGCGAGTCGGAGTTGAAGGGCTTGCCGCGGTCGGCGAAGCGCTTGGCCTGCCAGTACAGCTCTTCGTCGTTGGTGACGACCATGCCGCCCTGCCCGCCGGCGGTGGAGTGCTTGCCGCTCATCAGCGAGTAGCAGCCCATGTGGCCGATGCTGCCGGCCTTCTGGCCCTTGTACTCGGCGTCGTGGGCCTGGGCGCAGTCCTCGATGACCCATAGATTGTGCTCGCGGGCAATGGCCATGATGGCATCCATGTCGCACGGCTGGCCGGCGATGTGGCCGCAGACGATGGCCTTCGTCTGGCTGGTGATGCGCTCGCGCACCGAGGCCGGGTCCATGTTCTGGGTCTCGGGGTCGGCATCGGCGAACACGGGGATGCAGTTCTGCAGCAGCACGGGCATGATCGCGCCGGGGTCGGTGATGGGCGAGCAGATGACTTCACTGCCCGCGTCCAGGCGCAGCGCCCCGAGGGCGGTGTGGACCGAGCCGGTGCCGTGGGAGACGGCGTTGCCGAACTTGCAGCCCATGTGGGCGGCGAACTCCTGCTCGTAGGCGTCCACTTCGACGCCACCGTAGCGCTCGAACGCTCCGCCCTGGGTCCGGGCGCGCTCGACGACCCGGTTGATCGCCTCGATCTCGCGCTCATCAATCTGATCGCGCATCGGGAACGGCGTGGTGCGGACGGGGCTCCCCCCGTCAAGGGCCAGCTTGCTCATGTTCTGCCTCCAGATTGGTCAGAGCGAGGGTGTCGTTGCGGGCGAGACCCCGCCTGGGTATCCGATGAGGGCGGGGTCCCCGTCAGGCCTGCGG
The DNA here is from genome assembly GCA_021372615.1 of bacterium. Taxonomy (NCBI): domain Bacteria; species bacterium. The sequence goes on from JAJFUB010000074.1 coordinate 104,808, forward strand.
CCTGACACCCCGCCCTGGTTGTCTGCCTATCGACCCGAACCGCGAACCCCGGGTCCCGAACCCAACCCCAACCCCCAATCCCTAATACCTGCCGTACTTCAGACAGCTCTGGAAGTACGCATGCATGTTCTCGGGCGGGGTGCCCTCGCGGAAGCTGTCGGAGCTGCCGATGATGAAGCCGCCGCCGGGCTTGGCGATCTCCATGGCCTCGGCCACGGTGCGCTCCATCAGTCCGGGTGTGCCCAGCTTCGCGACGTAGATCAGGTCCACATAGCCCTTCAGCGTGACCTTCGCCCCGATGCGCTGCTTGGCCTCCCGCAGGTCGAAGTCGCAGATCGGCGGCGGGGTGCACGTCTCCAGCACGTCCACGCCGCAGTCGGCGATCAGCTCCATGGTCTGGGCCAGCTTGCCGTCATCGTAGTAGTCCACATACCCGCCGTAGCTGTGGGCCAGGTCCGCGACCGCCCGGATGTGGGGCACGAAGACCTCCGCGAAGATCGCCGGCGACCAGCCCGCCGAGACGCTGTTGTAGTAGGAGTTCAGGAAGATCCATTCGCCGCCGGCTTCGAGCACGGCCTTGGCCTCGGCCATGGTGCGCTCCTGGAACAGCTCCACCTGGGCGTCGAAGAAGGGGCGGTCCAGGTAGAAGTCCATCATGAGCTGCTCCATGCCGCGCGCATCGCCTGCCTGGTGGCACAGGTCGCTCAGCACATTGACCATCACGACGCCGCGGTCGCCCAACTCCGTCATGCGCGCCGGCACGTGGTCATAGTTGCCGCTGATCGGCGGGAGGACGTACGGCAGGGCGGGGAGATCATCCGGGCCCTTGAGCAGGTACTCGGTCTTGATGGGGTTGGGGGCCATGCCGTACTCGCGGCCCGAGGGCGGGATCTTCGTGCGGTCCGACAGCTTGCCGGCCGGGGTGTGGAAGGTACGCTCGACGACCTGGTACTCGCCGTCCTCGTGCCGCTCCTGCTCAACCCGCACCTGCGGCAGGTTGTACGTGTCGGGGTAGGAGACGAGGTAGTTGGGCGTGCGCGAGGACAGGATCTCCATCGGGTCAATGGCGGGAGAGTAGGTCTCCTCCAGGCCATGCGTCTGGTCCGGATCCAGCCACTTCCACTGGATGCGCGGGCAGATCGGCACGCGGTCTGGCTCTTCGTGACGCACGGTCGCCAGCAGGCGTTCTCGGCCAGTCATCTGGGCCCTGGGCATGCGAGGTACCTCTCACAGGATCTGGTGCGCCCGACACTCCTGTCGGGCAGTGGTACTCGGGTACGCCCGACACTCCTGTCGGGCGGGTGGACGGCGGGCCCGACAAGAGTGTCGGGCGTACCGGCAGGGCCGTCAGGCCCCGTCCGGCAGTGCCGAGACTACCGCTTCCGCCCACAGCCGCGCCATGTACTCCATCCCCGCGATGTTGGGGTGCACGGGGTCGGCGCCGTACCACTTGGCCTTGTCTACGGCATAGGCGGCGAGGAAGTCGGGACCCGGCCGCAGACCCCGCCGGGCGACGAGCGCGTCCATCTCGGCGCTGTAGCTTTGCAGGATCGGTGCCGCACCCTCAGCGTAGTCATAGCACGGGCGGGCGATGAGAATGCGCTCCGGCCGCGCGCCGTAGTCCGTGATGAGCAGGCTGACGATGGCGTCGAGGTTCGCCGCCACAGTCGCTGCCGGAAGCTGCGCGCGCTCGTCGTTGACCCCCAGGTGGATCAGCCACACCTGCGGGCGTAGCAGCCGCATGCGCTCCTGCCACCCGCGGTCGCCGCGCATGGTGTTGAGGGTCGCGCCCGTCGTGATGCCGCCGACGCCCTCGTTGGCGATGAAGACAGGCTGCCGCCATCGCTCGGTCAGGAGGTTGTTCAGGTCGGTCATCCAGCTCTGGAAGCAGTTGACCTCGGGGCGGTGCCAGGCGGTGGTGGGCGAGTACTGCGGGAAGTTGCGGCCGTCCTGCGAGACTGCGTCGGGCGGGAACATGCTCGCCGTCAGGTGCAGGTCATCCCGCCAGAAGCCGTGCCCCTGGTAGCCCTCGGTGATGCTGTCGCCGAGAGCGCCGATGACCGTGCCGATGCCGACACGACTCCAAGAGGCGGAGCAGACGACACGGCCGGCGGCGTCCAGCCCGCCCAGACGCAGGGCGTACTCGCCGGGGGCGAGCGCAGGGAACGCGACCTCGGGCGCAGCAGGAGTCGCGGGTTGCTCGGCCACGGGCCGGTCGTTGTGCAGGAGCAGGACGCGGACGCGGATCGGCGGCGCGTCGGCCGGGAAGACTACGCGCACGCGCAGTTCGCGCGAGGACTGGATGTAGGGGATCGTGTACGAGCCCTTGAGGTCGGGCACGGTCAGCAGCAGCGGCGTCCGGGCGACGGCCTGCTCCGCCGGGGTGAGGGGCAACTCGATGGCCGCGGGCGCGGCCACCGCCGTCTGCCACACCAGCGCCACCAGCAGCGCCGTCAGGAGCAGGCTCAGCATCGGACACGCTCCGGCCCGTCGGGATACAGACGGCCGTACTCGGCGGGGTCCAGCGCCTGCGCAAGGCTCTCGCGCGTGCCGCGGACGTGGGCGCGCATGGCCGCTTCGGCGGCCGGGGCGTCATGGACCTCGATGGCGGCCATGATGTCAAGATGGGGATCGGCGGGAGCGGGGGCGAGGGCCGGCGGGGGGGCATCGTCACCGGCGGCGCTCGACCGCCGCACGAGGTACGCCAGCAGCATCAACGCCTCGGCGTGGCCGGCCCCGCCCAGGTAGTCGTTGCCGCCACCCCGGATGATCTGCCGGTGCAGGTCGAAGTCCAGCATCCGCACGCCGAGGGCGTCGCCCCGGGACCGCGCCTGCTCGACCTGGCGCCAGGTCTCGCGCAGGGCGGCTCGCTCCTGCTCTCCGGCCCGCAGGGCGAACAACCGGGCGGCCATGCCCTCCAGGCACTCGCGCACCTCATACACCTGGCACAGCTCACCCAGCGAGGGCCCCGCCACGCGTGCGCCGCGATGGGTGTCATGTTCCAGCAGGCGCAGGGTCGTGAGGCGCTGCAGGGCCTCGCGGACCGGAGTGCGACTGACCTGCAGTTCCTCGGCGAGTTGGACTTCGGTGAGGCGATCGCCGGGGCGCAAGTCCCCGGCGACCAGGCGGCGGAAGAGCGCCTCCGCGACATGGTCGGTGAGAGACAGGCGGGGTATGGGCGGGGGCGCGGCTGGCATGTTGCATACTGTATACAATCCACAACGCGGCGTCAAGTCCCCCCACGGCATCCGAGCAAAAGGGAGGTGGGGGCGGCTCGTGACGGGGGCTTCCGCCCCCGCCTAGACTGAGTCGGCCCTCCGGGCCTCAACGGCAACGGCACTCGCCGAGGCCGACAGGGGGGCACGTATGCGCCTACCGCCTGCCGCCTGCACCGATACGCTGTCGCCGTCAGCGCCGGAGGCGCGGCTCAACCTAGGCGGGCGCGGCAGCGCCCGTCCACCGCACCCCCTCCTCCCCATCCCCCGCGGGGCCCGTCGGCGCGACGCACTCGCCACCCGAGGAATCACCTGCTGGTGCGGCGAAGCGGTCGGGCAACTTGCACTGTCATGGAGACGACTATGGACCAACTGCCGAACGTCTGGGGCGGAGGCCAACTCTTCGCGTTCTCGGGCCTGGAGGGGGACACAAGCTGGGAGCATCCGCTCGTGGGCAGTCTGCTGCCCGACCGCGTGGGCGTGGACTTCCACCAGAGCCCGTCCGTCGTGCTCGAGATCGTCCCCGCGGCCCCGGCGGAGATCGTGCCGGAGGTCGTGCTGGGCGATGTGTTCTCCCTGAAGCTCGGCGGGGCGCCGGTGCTCGTGGCCTGGGCGGACCGCTTCACGGTCGTCGGGCAGATAGGCGCGGGGTTGAGCGCGCGCCTCCACGAGGCGGGCGATGAGATCGAGACGAAGGGCGGGCACTTCGCGTTGGTGCGTGCCGGGGACGCTAGCGGCAAGTGGGCCCTGGCGTATGACCCGGCGTCGGCCGAGGCGGCCCGCGCGCGCGCCACGGCGGCCCTGGCCCTCGATGTCGCGCAGGTGGCTGGGCAACGCCGGGCCTTCATCGAGGGCGTGGCTGCCGTCGGCCTGGCTGCCCCCGCTGACCCACGTACCTACCGCAAGGCCGCCAGCGTGCTGAAGGTCAACGTCATGTCGCCGGAGGGGAGCATCGGGCGGCGGTGGACGACCCCGGACCGCTGGCCGCACCGGCACATGTGGCTGTGGGACTCCGCCTTCCATTCGCTGGGCTGGCTGCACCTGGACCCGGCGATGGCGCAGGATACGCTGGAGGCGATGGTCGAGGCGGCGTATCCCGACGGGATGATCCCCCTGTGCTCGGCCCCCACGCCCCATCCGTACCAGGTCTCCCAGCCGCCGCTGCTGGCCTGGACGGTGTGGGAAGTACACCAGGCCGCCCGCGATGTGGACTTCGCCGTGCGGCTCTATGAGGGCCTGGCCGGCTACATCCGCTGGTTCCAGCGCGAGCGCGACCGCAACCATAATGGGCTCTACGAGTGGTGGAAGGACGAGGACAACACGCTGTGCCATTGCGGCGAGTCGGGGCTGGACAACTCCCCACGCTTCGACCAGCCCGGCATTGACGACCATGTGGACCTGAACTGCATGCTGGTCAACGAGATGGAAGTCCTGGCGCGCATCGCCCTCATTGCCGACCGCTTCGACGAGGCGGCGGAATGGCAGGAGCAAGCCCAGGCTCTCGCCGCCCTGATCAATGAGCGCATGTGGGATGAGCAGACCGGCTTCTACTACGACCTGCGAGCGAACGGGACGCTGCTGCCGCTCAAGACCGTCGTGGGCTTCCTGCCGCTGTGGGCGGGGATCGCGTCGGGGGCACAGGCCGGGCGCCTGGTAGAGCATCTGCTGGACCCGCGTGAGTTCGCGTGTGAGTTCCCGGTGCCGACGGTGGCGCTGGACGAGCCGTCGTTCAGCGATGACATGTGGCGGGGACCGACGTGGATCAACACGAACTTCCTGATCTGCCGGGGCCTGCGGCGCTACGGGCTGACGGCGGAGGCGGACGACCTGCGGGCGCGGACCATGCGCGAGATCCAGCGCTGGTACGAGCAGACCGGGGCGATCTACGAGTACTACGACAACTTCGCGCGCACCGAGCCGGGGCTGCTGCACCGCAAGGGCGGCGTCGGCAGCGCGGGGGGCTATGGCGTGGGGACGATCCGCGATTATGGCTGGTCAGCGGCGCTGTACGTGGCACTGGCGCGGGAGGGGAACGGCTAACGGCGGCCCACCCCCGCGCCTGCGGCGCGACCCCTCCCCACAGGGGAGGGGTGTGCCGTCTCCCCTCCCTTCAGGGAGGGGGTAGGGGGTAGGACGATGTT